>JABIUG010000142.1 GCA_018700655.1 Rhodospirillaceae bacterium
ATCAGTGGAGGGGCCCTTCACCTTCGGGCCAGACGGCAACCCGATGATCGGCCCGGTTCCGGGCATGCGGAACTACTGGGTCGCGGTCGGCGTCATGGCCGGGTTCTGCCAGGCCGGCGGTGTTGGTCTGTGCATGGCCGAATGGATGATCGACGGCGAACCTTCGGTCGATGTCTGGGCGATGGATGTCGCCCGTTTCGGCGAGTTTGCGACACCCGAATGGGGCACGACCAAGAGTTCGGAAAACTACGAACGCCGCTTTGTCATGACCTTCCCCAACGAAACCCTGCCCAAGGGCCGCCGCCAGATCACAACGGCACTTTACGACCGGCTCTCTGCCAAGGGTGCTGTCTGGGGCCAGGCCTTTGGCCTTGAGAACGTGCTGTGGTTCGCTGATGGCCCCGAAGACGCCCATGAAGACCCGACCTTCCGGCGCAGTCGTGCCCACGACTATGTCGCGCGTGAGATCGAAGCGGTCAGAACTGCGGTCGGCGCGGTCGAGGTTGCGAACTTCGCCAAGCACGATTTCCGTGGTCCCGGCGCCCGCGCCTTCCTCGATCATGTTCTGGCCGGCCGCATCCCCAAACCCGGCCGTCTGGTGCTGACCCCGATGCTCACACCCAAGGGCAAGCTCTATGGCGATCTCACCGTCGCCTGCCTGGCAGAGGATCACTTCGTGCTGTTCGGCTCGGGCGCGATGCAAGAGGCGCACCGCCGCTGGTTTGAGGGGCGCCTGCCCGAGAGCGGCGTGACCTATCGCAACCGGACCAACGAACTGCACGGGATAGCGCTGTCGGGTCCGAACTCCCGTGAGCTGCTGTCACGCATCACGCGCACCGATGTCTCGGCCGAGGCGCTGAAGTTCCGCGACACCCGCCTGATGTTTGTCGGTGGCGTTCCGGTCCACCTCAACCGTGTCTCGTTCTCCGGCGAACTGGGTTACGAGATTTATACCGAGCCGCAGTATCTGCTGCGCCTTTCCGAAGCGATCGAGGAAGCGGGTGAAGACCTGGGCCTGCGCTGGTATGGCGCGCGTGCCCTGATGAGCATGCGCCTGGAAAAGAACTGGGGCGCATGGACGCTCGATTTTCGCCCCGATTTCACAGCAGCCGAAAGCGGTCTCGATATCTTCATCAACTGGGACAAGGACTTTGTCGGCAAGGAAGCCGCGCTGGCTGAAAAGGCCGCAGGCCCAACCAAGCGACTGGTCACGATGGTGGTCGAAACCGATGACATCGATGTCTCCAACGATGAAGCCGTTCTGAAGGACGGCGAAGCGGTCGGTTATGTTTCCTCGGGCGGTTATGCCCACCATGTCGGCAAGTCGGTCGCGCTGGGATATGTCCCCACCGCGCTGGCGAATGTCGGCTCGAAGGTCGACATCGAGATCAACGGCGAGGTCTATCCCGCCGAGATCATCGGCGAGCCGCTCTACGATTCCAACGGCGGGCGCATGCGCTCCTGAGTTTGATGAGAGAAGTGAACCCCCTGATCCCTCATATGACTACTGGGCATAGAAGTCCGGCAGGCGTTTCCCTTCCCCCCTTGAGGGGGAAGGCCGGGATGGGGGGTATGCGGCGCAGCCGCATCGAAGCCCGGTGTCAGACGAAGCGCTCCGCGCTCCCCCCCACCCTAGCCCTCCCCCTCGCTGGGGGGAGGGAACATGAGCGCGCTCGTGCGGGCCATCGAGAGGACGGACTTTAGATATGGCTGGTACACTGATTGTCATCGGTGCGGGCGATGTGGCGATGAAGATGGTGCAGGGTCTGCTCCATCAGGAACGCCTCGATCGGCTGGTTCTCACCAATATCCGCACCGATCGGTTGCGCGATCACGCCGACATGCTGGCAAGCGCCCATGGCATCCCCATCGACCTGATCGAACTTGATGGCTGCAACCACCGCGATGTCACCCGCGTCTTGCGCGATGCCAATCCGGATCTGGTGCTTCAGGCCGCCAGCCTGTTTGGCCCCTGGGCGGTGATCGGCAGCGATCATCCCGTGATTCGTCACCTCTCTGCTTCGGGAATCGGCATCCAGCTTCCCAACCAGTTGCCCGTGCTCACCACGGTCATGCGGGCGATCAGGGATCTGGGCCTGACCTGTCCGGTCGCCAACATTTCGGCACCTGACGTCACCCATCCCGTGCTGGCGACCCAGGATCTCGCCCCCACCGTTGGTTTGGGTAATGTCTCGATGCATCTGTTGCGCGCCCGTGCAGCCTGGCGCGCACGGCAGGAGGCATCGGGCGATGCGATCAGCGACGCGCCCCTGCTGCGTCTGATTGGTCATCATTGCCACGTCTATGGTGTCATGCAGGCGAGTTATCCAGACAATCCTGATGAGTCGACCCGGGTTTTCCTGGGCGAAAACGGTGAGCGGGATGATCTGCTGGCCTA
>JABIUG010000015.1 GCA_018700655.1 Rhodospirillaceae bacterium
GCCGGGGTGACACAGATTGTCTGAACAGAGATGAACCACGCTGAGGTGGCGGTTAAGGCGAGCGACTGCGAGCCCGCCGCGAATGCGGCGGAAGCCTAGCGAACGGAGTGAGCGTCGGCGCTTGAGGCTAAACAAACAACAAACAAACACCGGCGGCTTGTCTCGCCTTCACGATCCAACGAAAATCCCACCACTTGCACACCCCCGGGGAGAACCCACCATGGCCGCCATCGAAGTCGACTACACCGTGACCGGATCGGGTCCGCCGATCTTCATGGTCCATGGCATTGGTGGGCGCCGTTCGGGCTGGAACGATATCATCGCGTTTCTGAAAGACGACTTCACTTGCATCACCTATGACCAGCGCGGCCACGGCACCTCGCCGGTCCCGCCGGTGCCTTATTCGCTCGACGAGCTGGTCGAGGATCTCGAAGCGCTGCGCGCCAAACTCGGGATCGAGAAGGCCCATGTCATAGGCCATTCGCTGGGCGGTATGATCGCGCCCGCCTATGCCCGGACCTACCCCGAGCGCGTGATGACCCTGGGCCTGCTCTCGACCGCGGCAGCGCGCACCCATGAGGATGCCGCCAAGGTGAAGGGTGTGATCACAGCGATGGAGGAAAAGGGCATCCCTAACATCCTCGATACCCTGGTCGACCGCTGGTTCACCGATGATTTTCTGGCAAACAACCCCGACCTCGTGCAGGCCCGTCTGAAAGAGGTGCTCGACACGCCGGCCGAGGTTTTCCTCGCCGTCTTCCGCGTCTATGCTGCGACCGAGATGGCGCCCTGGCTACACCAGATAACCGCCCCCAGCCTGGTCCTGACCGGCGAGTTCGACGGTGGCTGCAATCCCCGCCTCAACGCCATCATCGACAGCCTGCTCCCTACCAGCGAACTGGTCGTCCTGCCCGATCTGCGACACTCGATCCTGAAGGAAGCGGCCGAGGATGTGGCCAGCCACGTCAAACGGTTCATCGCCGCGCACGGGTAACGCGCCACCCCCTGTCGCCCCGGATTGCTGGCATGGAGATCGACGAATAAGACGCCCTTTCCCTTTCCCTTTCCCTCTCCCGGGATCGGGAGAGGGCTGGGGTGAGGGTCGACGGCGCCACAAGCCACTCAGATCGTCCCCCTCACCCGGCTGTGTCTAGGCTCGTTCCTCACCAAGTCTCCGCTGCCCTCTCCCCGGTGGGGCGAGGGATCGTTGCGGTCGTGGTTTGCACGATTCTGCCTCTCCCGGAGTTGGGGTGAGGGTCGATCTGTCTTACACGCGCCGCAGGATGAGGTTGTGGTGTTCGTCGGTGGCGGCGTTCCAGCCGGTGGGGATCGAGATGGTCGAGGTGCTGTCTTCCAGCAAGGCCGGGCCGGTGAGGGTTTCACCCGAGCCCAGCGCCGCGCGGTGGCCGCTGACGCCGTCATGGGCGGTGCCGTGTTCGTACATCGCCCAGGGGATCATCGGCCCGGCGGTGTCGTTGCTGTCTTCCTTGAGGGCCGGGATGTGATCGAGCGGGGCGGTGACGCCCAGGCGGAAGGCGACGATCTCGATCGGGTTGGCGGCATCGCCGCCGTGCATGAAGACACGGTGGTGTTCCTCGGCAAAAAGCGTGCGCAGGCCTTCTGACGTGAGCGCATCGAGCTTTGCCGTATCGAGCTCGACCGGGACCTCGAAGGCCTGGCCGACAAAACGCATGTCGGCGATCAGGGTGAGCGTCGGGTTGTTGCCAAGGCCCATCAGGACAAACCGTTCGACCGCGCGTTTTTTCATATCGGCAAAGACTTCGAGCACGGCTGCGGGCGTGGTCTCATTCAGGCGCATCTTGCGTGTCGTCGAATCGAACAGCTGGTAATCGGCCGCAAGCAGGCCATAGGCCGAAAGCACCCCGGCATTGGGCGGCACGACGATCGTGTCGACGCCGAGGTCTTCGGCGACCCTGGCAGCGTGAAGCGGTCCGGCGCCGCCGAAGGCGACCATGGCATAGTCGCGCGGATCCTTGCCGCGCTCGGTCGAGATGATCTGCATGGCACGCACGATGTTGGCGTCGGCCACACGGATCGCAGCATCGGCGATCTGCTCAAGCGACATCGAAAGTGTATCGGCAAGCGGCTGGAAGGCCGCTGCCGAAGCCTCGGCGTCGATCTCCATGCGCCCGCCCAGGAAGGCATCGGGGCGCAGGGTGTGGCGGATGACATGGGCATCGGTCACGGTTGGCTGTTTGCCGCCGCGGCCATAACAGGCCGGCCCGGGATCAGCGCCGGCGCTCTGCGGGCCGGCGCGCAGCATGCCGCCGTCATCGATCCAGATGATCGAGCCGCCACCGGCGCCGACCGTGTTGATATCGATGATCGGCGTGCGGATCGGCAGGCCGTCGAGTTGGAATTCCGAGGTGAGGTCGGGCTTGCCTTGCGTGACGAGACAGACATCGGTCGAGGTTCCGCCCATGTCGAAGGTCACGAGATTGTCGAAACCCGAGCGTGCGGCCTGGCGCACCGCGCCCATCACGCCCGCGGCCGGGCCCGAGAGCAGCGCGGTGATCGCGTTGCGGCGCATGCCTTCGGCCGGCAGGCGTCCGCCATTGGACTGCATGACAGAAAAACGGCCGGTGAAACCCGAGCCGGTGAGCTGGTCCTCGAACTTCTCGAGATAGCGGTTGATGACCGGCTGGACATAGGCCGAAAGCGTCGTCGTTGAAGCGCGTTCGTATTCGCGGAACTCGCGTGTCACGCCCGAGGAAATCGCGACCTGCATACCCTGACAGTGACGTGTGATGATGCCGGCAAGCTCTTCCTCGTGCGCCGGGTTGGCGTAGCCGTTCAACAGGCAGATCGCGACCGCTTCATAGTCGCCTTCCTTGAGCCTGGGGATTAGCTCGCGCTCGACCGCCTGCGCATCAAGCGCCTCGAGCACGCTGCCGTCGGCCAGCAGGCGTTCGTTGACCTCAAAGCTGTCGCGCCGTTTCACCACCGGTTCGGGTTTCTGATAGGTCAGGTCATAGACGCGGCTGCGGCTGTGGCGCTGCATGATCAGGATATCGCGGAAGCCCTGGGTCGTGACAAAGGCGACCTTGGCTCCCTTGCGCTCGAGCACCGCGTTGGTCGCGATCGTCGAACCGTGGGTGAGATCCTCGATCTCGGAAATCGCCACACCCGAGGCAAGCAACGCATTAAACGCGCCTTCGTCCGGCGCGGCCGGTACGGAAGGCACCTTGGCGACCGTGATTACACCGGATTCATCAATCGCCACCAGATCGGTGAACGTACCGCCAACTTCGACTCCAACGCGCATCAACCAACTCCGTGTTCCATCACGGCGGGGAGGTTACCCCGGCTTTTGCGCTATCGCCATGTCGAACCGTGTGCCGTGTTGCGTTATGACAAGGCCTCATCTTCAAGGGGCAACGCCATGACCGCACCACTCTTCCATCTCGACGAAGGGCCCGGACTGGTCGGGACGTCGCTGGGCCATTCGCCCTGGGTCACGCTCGATCAGGAGCATGTCACGATGTTCTGCGAGGCGACGCGCGATGACGACTGGGGCCATCTCGATGTCGAACGCTCGAAACGCGAAATGCCCTATGGCGGCACGATCGTGCAGGGTTTTCTGATGCTCTCCTCGCTCATCCCGCTGCATCACGCCATGGGCCTGCCGCCTGGGGGTACCGGTCTGGCGCTCAACTACGGCACGGACCGGGTGCGCTACACCGATGTCGTGCTGACGGGATCGAAGGTGCGTGTCGCCGTGGAACTGATGAAGTTCGAGCCGAAGGGCGATGGCTGGCTGATGGTGACCCACAACATCATGGAAGTCGAAGGCAAGGAGCGCCCCTGCATGATCGCCGACTATCTGGTGTTCCTCTATGCGGAAGAGGCCTAGAGGCGCGGCTACCAGGCGGCTGTTTCTCACGCGGAGGCGCGGAGGTTGCGGAGAAACAAACCGACAAAACACGAACCGGCAGACGGAGGTTCGTCACCTGTTTGAACGATGTGCATCTTGCGGACAATCATGCTGTTTCTTGTTGTATCTGTTCTGGCCGCCCTGCGGCCCAGTCATGCCGGGCGATGGACAGATGCCGGAGAGGGCTGGTTGGCAAGGAGCATTGGCCTCGCTGTACTTCCGCAGCGCCTCTCAGTGCGAATCAGTTGTTGGGTTGTTTCTCCGCGACCTCCGCGTCTCCGCGTGCAAGCCCTTGTTCGTTCGTTACCGCCATACACCGTCGACCCGGTCGAAACTGCCGGTGCGCAGGTCTTCGATCCCGGCGGTGAGTTTCTTCTTCTCGACCCGGTCGGACTCGGTCTTGGGGAAACTCGTGGCATAGGCGATGTAGCGCGGAACCTTGAAGGGAGCGAGGTGCCGGCGGGCGTGCTCCAGAATAAGCTCGGGCGTCACGTCGTCTGATGTCAGCCCGTTCTCCAGCACGACATAGAGCTTCACCTCCTCGCCGACCCTTTCGTCCGGCACGGCCACGACCGCGGCCTCGGCAATGCCGTCGATCGCACGCAACACGGTCTCGACCTCGCGCACGGCAATGTTTTCGCTGTTCCGGCGGATCATCTCCTTGAGCCGGCCGACCAGCGTGAGATAACCGGCCTCGTCGGTCTGGAAGAGGTCGCCGGTGCGGAACCAGCCGGCGCGAAAACTCTCCGCGTTGGTTTCGTCGCGGTTCCAGTAGCCGGTCATCATGCCCTTGCCGGCCAGCCACAGTTCGCCGGTTTCGCCGGGGCCAAGCAGGTTGAAATCGGGATCGCGCACGCTGGCCTCACGGAAGGTGACGGGCCAGCCGACCGAACCCACCATGTCAGTGACTTCCCAGGGCATCATCAGCGCCGCGCCGGTTTCAGTCATGCCGAAGGCCTCGCGCGCGACACAGCCGAACCTCTGCTCGACCTCGGCGTGGAGCGCGGGCGTCAACCCGAAGATGTGCACCAGCTTCAGGCCGCAAGCACGGGCCGCTGCGTCGTCGCCCTGTCGCATCAGCGCTTCGGAGAAATAGAGGTAGTCGATCTCCTGATCACGCAGCCGTTCCAGGATGCCGGTCAGGCTGGGGCGGGGCATGATCGCCATCGCCGCGCCGGTGTGGAGCGTGAGCGACAGGAACATCGGGCCATCGATGTAGAAGAGGTTCTGGTTGTAGATCGTGCGCCCGGGCGGTGCGGGAAACCCGGGCGACTTGCACGCCCAGAACACCTGCCAGTAGAGCTGGGGCAGCATGCAGCCCTTGGGAAATCCGGTCGTGCCCGAGGTGTAGTTGATGTTGACGATGTCGTCGGGAGTGGTCGGCCATGATGGCGTGAAGTCCTCGGAGGCGCGCGCGATCAGGGCATCGAAGTCGTCGTGTTTGCTCGGCCCACCCAGGGTGATGATGTGTTCGGGCGAAAGCTCCACGGGTTTCTCGGCAATGGCATCATAGACCGCCAGGTAATCGCTGTGGATCAGCAGGTGGCCGGGCCGGGCATCGTCGAGCACATAGGAAAGCTCGCTCGACGTGTAACGCATGTTGATCCAAACGATCGCGGCACCCAGCTTGGCGAGCGCCAGCCAGACCACCGGAACCGCCGGCAGGTTCGGCGCCATCAGCGCGACCCGGTCACCGCGTTTGACACCACGCGCGCGCAGCATGTTGGCGACCCGGTTGACGCGCCGGCGCAGGCCCTCGAACGACAGGGTCTCGTCCCCGATGAAAATCAGCGCCGGCCTCTCGCCCCAGCGCGCCGTAGCATCATCAACCATCGCCGCCATGCTGACCGGAAACGGACGGGCCTCAATGTCCCGGCAGCGCTCGTTCCATGCGGCACGGGAGAGGTGCTGGGTCATCAAATCCTTCTCATTGGTTTTCCCTCAACGCGCTTGTTCAAGCCGCATCGCACGTGTTAGGTGCCGACAATCGTTCCGATTGTTTCTCCAAATCACTCATTGCGCCCTCCCCATCGTCAGGTTCGCTCCGTAGACGCCAGCGAAAGAAAAAGACGGAGGCAACAATTTTGTGTTCGACGTTGTTTCCGCCCATCGTCTCCGGAAGAAGCGCCTCTGCTCGATCGAGTGCCGCGATCGCTTCCGACAAATCGCGTTCGCGGTCGTCGGTTAGGTGATTGTTTACCAGCGCCAGGGCCAAGGTAATCTCGACGACAATGCCCTCGGCGCCGCGCGTGCGGGCATTCTTGATCAACTCAAGGGGCTCGACGAACAAAAGATGGAGCTCTTCGTCCGTAAGCGGCTCGGGCAGTATCTCAGCGTAGGCTAGTTTGCTGAACTCGTGCTGGAAACGTTTGCTGGATACCAGCAGGGCACGGGAGCGCAGAACATCCACGTCCGGATCGCCGCTGATCTCGGCGGCTCGATTGAGGTCGTCTATCGCGTGGTCGTAGGCCCCGACGGCTTGAAACAGCAACGCTCGTTCTGTCAGGGCCTGTACATCGTCTGGTGCCTGCGCCAGGACTGCATTCAATTCGTCGAGTGCACGGATCCGCCATGCGGACCCAACGCTCATGGCGTCCGCACCGTTGTTGTGAACACGAGACAGTGCAGCGGCCATTCCATCGCCAACGGCGCAGGCGACAACGCGTTGATCGATCTTGGCAGCGTCCGAATATGACTGAGCTGCAGAGTTCCATAACTGCTGGTTGGCTTGGTCCCGTGACTGCAGCAGCAAGTGCGCGGCCTCCGGTTCGAGAAGGGCGAGCAGCTCGTCGAACGGCTCGGACGCCTCACTTGGCGATGAGCCGCCAAGAGATGTGCAAACGACAAGCGTCGCCGTCAGTAAGCAAATCCCACGGAACATCATGGTTCTTTCCTCCTATCACGCCGCCAGTGCTCGCTCCACCTGGGGCATGACCTTGCTTCCGAACAGTTCCAGCGACTTCATGACGCGGTCCTGGGGCAGGTCGCCGGGCTGGTTGTGGAAGGCGATGTGGCTCGGGCGCAGGATCGCGACGGCCTGGGCAATGCGCTCGGCGATCTCGTCGGGGTGGCCGACCAGGGTGTTGGCGGCGACGTCCTCGATGGTGCGGTCCTGGGGCATCGGCAGGTCCTTCATATAGGGACCTTCGCTGTATTCGCCGTAGTCGAGCCGCAGCGAGAGCGAGACGCGGCTGGAGTAACGCGCGCGTTCGGCGGCATCCAGCGCCAGATCACGGTCTTCGGTGCAGTGGAAATAGGTCATCAGCGCGAGCGGCTGGCCGATTGGGTTCCGGCCATGCTCCTCATAAAGCGCGTCGTAGTCGGCGCGGACCTGCGCGAGGCTGTCATAGGGGTTGATCGAGTTGGTCAGGAACGGCGTCCAGCCCTGCGTCGCGACGCGGCGCTTGACCGCATCGGCACCCATCATGCCCGCGACATAAAACGGTGGCAGCGGTTGCTGCACGGGTTTCTGGGCGATGCGCGTGGCGGGAATCTTGTAATGCTCGCCGTCGTAGGAGAATTCCTCCTGGGTCAGCCCGGCCTCGATGATGTCGAGACCCTCCATGAACATCGCCGCGGACTGGTTGAGGTCGAGGCGGAACCGTTCGAACTCGAAGGGCTGGTAACCGCCGCCGAAGCCGGCGAGCAGGCGGCCGTTCGAGACCAGATCGACCATGGCGATCTCTTCCATCACGCGGATGGGATCGTAGAGCGGCAGCACGATGACCCCCGTGCCCAGCTTGATACGTTGTGTCCGCCCGGCGAAATAGGCTGCGGCCATCAGCGGTGAGGGACACAGGCTATAGCCGGAAAAATGATGCTCTCCAAACCACGCGGTCTCGAACCCCAGATCCTCGGCCAGTGCGACCTGATCATCGAGATCACGAAAGACCGTGAGATTGCCACGCGCCGCATGGCGCTGCTGCATCAGGGCAAAAAGGCCGTAGGTCGGTTGGGTCATGGGCTCGCTCGAATCTGCGTTCAGGGAATGATGGGGAGGATGATACGCGAGGGATGCTCGGTGTCACGGTAGAGCCGCACGTTTGCCGGCGGGTCGTACATCGGCACGCGGTCGTTGTCGCGGTCGGCGCAGGTGACGGTGACGCGGATGCGGTGGCCCTTGCGGAACAGCTTGGAGGTCGGGTGGAGGTCGAAGATGAGCTCGACCGGTTCGCCGATCATCGGTTCGCGGTCGGCTTCCAGGCCGCTGTGCCAGGGCAGGCCCAGATTGTCCCAGGGTGGCTGGCTGAGCCTGCGGTTCGAGGCGAGCAGCACGCCTTCGCTGACATATTGCGAGAAGCCATCCGCGTGGACCTCCTCGAGATAGGCGTAGAAGGCGCCGTCCGGCCGGTCGCTGCTGACCCAGAGATGCACAATGGGATGGCCGGTGACTTCGGTGTTGGCGTCCAGCGGGGCCGATGTGTAGGTCAGGCCCCTGGCGTCGTTGGCCGCCATGTCGGGATAACCGCTGGGGCCGCCATTGGCGTTGGCCCAGCGGTTGGTCTCGCCGGTGGTGGCGCTGTAATCGGCGACATAGTCATCGACGCTGTTGCCGGCTGGCGCTGATGTGACGAGGCTGCCTTCGTTGGCGGATGCGGCGCTGCCGCTGGGTCCCGGCGCAAAGTGGAAGGCGGTCGGGCTCTGGCCCGCCAGGGGCCAGACCGGGGTCGAGCGCCATTCGGCACCTTCCGGCGCATCAAGCGTCCAGTAGTGGATCGCGTCCTCTGCCATCACGCCGGTATCGAGGCCCTTCATCCAGTGGTCGTACCAGCGCAGGTGTTCGGCGGTGTAATCGAGGTCCTGCGTGTCGACATGGAACCACGGGCCGATCACGACCTTCTGGGGATTGGAGAGGTTTTGCCACCACAGCAGGGTGTCGCGCGGGAACATGTCGTACCAGCCGGCCAGGTGATAGATCGGCAGGCCCGATGCCTCGATCTGGGTGCGCGTGTGGTTGGGGCTGCGGCTTTCGTGCAGGCGTTCGCCGCTGATGGGATCAGTGCTGTCGCGATGGGGTGAGGCGCGCAGCATCTTGTACCAGTCAAGATTGTCGCGGTGTTCGCGTTTGGCTTCTTCAAGCAGGGCGGGACCGTCCTCGCCGTCGACCGGGGCGACGGGGCCCTGAAATTCGCCCTTCCACAACATCGGCATGGATTGATCGAGGTTGCCGCAAAACAGTTGCCAGTTGAAGCGGCTGGCATCGCGGAAGACGCCGCCGCCAAAGGCGTAGTCGTAATGGTCAAACACCGCCATTTCCGGGAAGATCGCGACCAGATGCGGTGGCCTCGTCGCGGCCGCGAAATACTGGGTGATGCCCAGATAGGAGCGGCCATACATCGCGACCTTGCCGTCGCACCAGGCCTGTTCGGCGATCCATTCGGTCATGTCGAAGGCATCACAGGTTTCTTGCGCCGAATATTGCCCGGTGTTGATCCCGAACGAAGCGCCGCCGCCCCGGACATCGACCGTGACCACGACATAACCCGACCGGATGACGGGAAAGAGCCAGTCGTCCCAGTTCTCGACGGTCGAGATGACCGTGCCCGATTCACTCAGTGACGCGCGCTGGTAACGGGTGTGGGTCCACAGTGCGGGAAGGGCTTCACCGGTTGGTGCGCCTTCGTCGGTCGGCCGGAAGATATCGACTGCCAGACAAACACCGTCGCGCATCGTGACATGCCGCGAGGTCCGCTCGACCCCGTCGAACCGGTCGGCGGTCGGGCTGGTGTAATGGCCAAAGGACGACGTCTGCTCGGTCATGGAAACACTCCTCACCCCGGAGCGGCCATGATGGCGCGGTAACGTGGAGATACAAGTTTGGTGGTTGTTTGATTGTTTAGCCTCAGTCGCTGGTGCGTGCTCTGTTTTTGTTTAGCCTCAGTCGCCGGCGCGTGCTCCGCACACTTGGTTAACGCCGCATGCGCGGCGGGCTCGCCGTCGCTCGCCGTCGGCCCTTCGGGCCTCCCGGTCCAATCGTCACCGCAACTGCACCCCAGCGAAGGCTGGAGCCCATGCACACCGATGGTTAGAGGGCGTGAGGACGGCGCGCTTTTTGGGTCTCTGGCATATGGGCCCCGGCCTTCGCTGGGGCACACCTGAGATGGTGGTGAGAGCGGGAGGCCCGAAGGGCCGACGGCGAGCGACTGCGAGCCCGCGCCATCGGCGCGAAAGCCAAGAGAGCGAAGCGAACGCCGGCGCCTGAGGCTAAACGAAACCAGGCTCCTGCCCCTGTTTTGCCACAGCTGCGCACCATATGGTGGGGAAGGTCTAGAGGAAGTAACGATGAACCTGACACGCCGTTCGTTTGCCATGAGTGCTGCGGCTGCTGCGCTGACGCCAGCTGGTGCCTTTGCGCAGAGCGATGATCCCGCCGTGATCCTAGCCAATGTCGAGCTCTATCTGAACGCGATCACGACGCTGGATTCGCGTTTTGTGCAGCTCAACCAGGACGGCACGACGACGACCGGTGCGTTCCAGCTCAAGCGTCCCAGCTTTGCCCGGATTGCCTATGACGATCCCCCGACACTGCTGATCGCGCGTGGCCAGAAGTACATGTTCTGGGATGCCGAGATCGGACAGTTCTATGAAGGTCCGGTCAGTACGTCACCGGTGTCGGTCCTGCTTCGTCCCGATGTGAAGCTCGACGAGGTCACCAACGTGCTCGATATCCGGCGCGACAAGGGGTTCCTGATGGTCACCCTGGAACCGGCCGACGAACCCGGTACCGGGTTGTTGACGCTGGCCTTCGACGAAGACCCGATGAACCTGCGCCAATGGTTCGTGCGCGATGCCCAGGGGTTTGTCACCCGCATCACCCTGGTCGAGGTCGCCTATGGCGTCGAACTTGATGACGACCTGTTTGACCTGGACCATACGGATCTAATCCGGCCGGATTAGGTTTTGTTTGTTGAGCCTCAGGCGCCGGGCGTGTGCTCCGCACGCTTGGCTTACGCCGCTGACGCGGCGGGAACGCCGTCGCGCTCCGTCGGCCCCAAGGGGCCTCCCGCTCTAACTACCACCTCAGGGGTCGTTTGCTGACCATTCGGCCACACCCTGCCGTCATCGCCCGGCTTGACCGGGCGATCCATTTCCCGCCGGCGAGGACCTGCAGGGTTCGGGATGGATGCCCCCATCAAGTGGGGGCATGACGGTTGTAGGTATGGCGTGGGCGGAGGAAGCAGCCGGTCTCAGTGATAGCGTTCGGCGGCGAGAGCGAAGCGGCCGCCGACCGGTGCGACTGCACCGGCGCGCCGAGAGGGCGGAAGCCAAGTGAGCGGAGCGAACGCCCGGCGCCTGAGGGAACATACAAAAAGCAGCGGAGCACGCGCCGGGCGCGTGAGGTCAAACAAACAAACAACCCAGAAACTAGGCCGCCTGTTGCAGCCTTGCTTTCACCAGGTCGACCCAGCGCGCCGAGACCAGTTCGCAGAAATCGAGCGAGCCCTGTTCATGGCGCGCGAAGTCGGCGGGCCAGTGGGCGTGGTAGCCGGGGCTGGTCTGGTAGAGGTGGTCTTCCATGTTGATGAGCCAGGTCTTCCAGAGGTCGATCGAACATTCGAAATGGCACTGGAAGCCATAGCTGGTGCCAACGCGAAAGGCCTGGTTGGCGCAATTGGCACCGGTCATCAGGTGGGTTGCACCAGGCGGGATGTCGAAGGTGTCTTCGTGGAACTGCACGATATGGACCGGTTCGACCCCGGCCAGAAGGGGGTCGTTCCTGGCCGCCTCGGTCGGCGTCATTTCGGTGAAACCCAGCTCGGTCCAGCCTTGCTTGTGCACGCGTGCACCAAGCGCGCGGGCCAGAACCTGGCTGCCCAGACAGACGCCCAGAACCGGTTTGCCGGCATCATGGAAATCGCGTGCCAGGGCCGCGGCATCGGCAAGGTAGGGATAACCGGCATCGTCCTCGGCATATTGCGGGCCGCCCAGCATGACCAGACCGTCCCAGCCTTGTGCATTTGGCGGCAGTACATCGCCCTCTTCGATGCGATGGTACACGGCTGCGGCGCCGTGGGCGTCGAAGGTTCCCTCGATTTCGCCCAGATGGCAGGTCGGCCAGAACTCCAGGGTCAGGATGCGGGGCATGGCAGTTTCACTCCGTAAGCACGTATCGGCATGACACTGCCGCGAAGCGGGAGACGGCGCAAGGTATGCGTTAAACGCATGGCTATAGTGCGAGGTCTGCGTTGGTGAAACCGGTTTGGCCGCCCTATCTCTGCCGTGTCGGACGGCGCCGTTGCTCCTCCCTCGACGATGACGGCACCGGATGCCCCCTGAAGTGTCTCCCGCACGACAGCCCGAGCCGCCTTGGCGCCTCCGACACCCTATTTTCCGCATGATGCGGACGTTCATGGCAACACCAACCCAGCGGACCATGTTGGCCCGTGCCGAAGCTACGAAGGAGATAGTCCCATGTTGCATTCAATGATCAATGACCTCCGTGCCTGGCACCGCCGCGAAAAGGCCCGCGTGCAGACCGACCAGCTCTACGCGCATCTGCGCTCGGACATCGGTCTGCCCCAGGGTTCGGGCGTGAAGAACAACCCGGTCTTTAACCCGATGTTCAGCCGCACGTAAGGTTGAACTAGCGATCGATCATCACCGTCTCTGCGTCCGGTTGTTGATCGATCGCAAGCAGACCATTGACAAGTGCCTGTCATGATCGTCACAGAGGGTGAATCTCACCATTTGTGGCGATCATCTGCGTTATGAACCTGAATCACATCCAGCTTGCGGCGCGCGGCAAGGTCCGTGACGTCTACGATCTGGGCGACCGCCTGCTGATGGTCGCCAGCGACCGCATCAGTGCCTTCGATGTCGTGATGCCGACACCGATCCCTGACAAGGGACGGTTGCTGAACGGCCTTTCTCTGTTCTGGTTCGCGCGCCTTGGCGCAATCATGCCCAACCATCTGCTCTCGACCGATTTTTCCGGGCTAGAACTGGAAGACGACGAACACGACTGGCTCCAGGGCCGGGCCGTGATCGTAAAGAAAGCCAGGGTGCTGCCGGTTGAATGCATCGCGCGTGGTTATGTCATCGGCAGCGGCTGGAAGGACTATCAGGCGAGCGGTACGATCTCGGGCATCACCCTGCCTGCCGGGCTGCGGCAGGCCGAAAAACTTCCCGAGCCGATCTTTACGCCATCGACCAAGGCCGATCTGGGCGAACACGACATGACGATCAGCTTCGAAGAGGTGATCGACCTGGTCGGGGCCGAGATCGCCGAGAAGGCACGTTCGGCAACCCTGCAGCTCTATACCGAGGCTTCGGACTATGCCGCCGAACGCGGAATCATTCTGGCCGATACCAAGTTCGAGATGGGCCTGGTCGAGGGCGAATTGATACTGGTCGATGAATGCCTGACCAGCGACAGCTCGCGTTACTGGCCGGCAGACGAGTACCGGCCCGGCATCTCGCCGCCCAGCTTCGACAAGCAGTTTGTACGCGACTGGCTCGAAACGCTTTCCGACTGGAACAAGACCGCACCGGGCCCTGAGCTGCCCGAAGACATCGTCAATCGCACGCGTGCGCGTTATGTCGAAGCCTATGAACGGCTGACAGGCGAGACGTTTTCCTGACACGGCCTGAAACGGCAGGATTTGCGGCCA
>JABIUG010000016.1 GCA_018700655.1 Rhodospirillaceae bacterium
GCGCAAGGGCACCGGTACCGACGGCTGTGACGCGATCGATCCCGCGACCGAGGAAGTCAACGGCCAGCTAACTTTCGCCAGCACAGCCGAGGTGGATGAAGCGGTTGGCGTCGCCAAAAGGGCGCAGAAGGAATGGAGCCGCATCAACGAAGCGACGCGGGCCGAAGAACTGCACGAGGTCGCGCGCCGTCTCCGCGAGGCGATGCCCATGCTGGCCGAAGCCGCAACGCGCGAGATGGGCAAACCCTTCAAGGAATCCGCCAACGAGGTGTGGTGGGCTGCCAGCGCCTTTGATTACTACGCCGAGATCGCCCGCCACGAGGCCGGCAGGGTGGTCGGCCCCAATGTCGATGGCGACCTGCATGTCGTCACCAAACATCCCCTGGGCGTGGTCGGGGTCATCCTGCCCTACAATTTCCCCTTCGTGCTGTTCGGCTGGGAGGCCAGCGCTGCACTGGCTGCCGGCAATGCGGTCATCATGAAACCCTCGGAATTGTGCAGTTTCTCGTCACTGGTGTTGATGGAGTGTTTCGACCACCTGCCCAAAGGCCTGATGCAGTGCATCCCGGGTGCACTTGAGACCGGCAAGGCGCTGGTCGGTCACAAGGGTGTTGATGGTATCGCCTTCACGGGTTCGGTTCCCGGTGGGCAGGCTGTGGCCCGGACCTGTGCCGATACCTTCAAGCGTGCCCTGATTGAAGCCAGCGGCAATGATGCGTTCATGGTCATGCCGTCGGCCAGGATGTCGGTTGCAAGCCAGGCCGCCGTGTTCGCCTCCTTTGCCAATTGCGGTCAGGTCTGCACCTCGGCCGAACGGCTCTACATCCATGACGACGTCCACGACCAGTTTGTCGAGGAGGTCACGCAGCTTGCCTCCAGGCTTCGGATCGGCAACGGACTCGACAAGGTCGACCTGGGGCCGATGGCGGCACAGCGCGAACGCGATCGATTTGAAGGTGTTCTGGCCCATGCCGTCGACCAGGGTGCCAAGGTTGCACTTGGCGGCAGTCGGCCCGACGGCTTCAACAGAGGTTTCTTCCACAGCCCCACGATTCTGACCGGCTGCACCCCCGACATGGACATCATGAACAACGAGAGCTTCGGCCCGGTTATGCCGATCTGCCGCGTCGGCAGCTTTGATGAGGCCATGGACCTTGCCAACAACTCGGACTACGGCCTGGGTGGTTGTGTCTTCACCAACGACTTTACCGAGATCATGCGCTCGATGAACGAGCTTGAAGTCGGCACAACCTGGATCAACGCCTCGGCGCTGGTCGACAACGATGCCGGGCCGTTCGGTGGGCGCAAGCTCTCAGGCACCGGTCGCCAGCTTGGATCGGAAGGGATCGATCAGTTCCGGCACACGAAACTCACCATGATCGATCACGAGAACAAGCCTGCAGATTTCTGGTGGTTTCCCTACCATGATGAAGAGGCCTATCAGGGCTAACGCCCAAAGAAGGCCTCCGCGGACTGGTCCGCGGGGACATCGACCAGATCGAAATGCAGCGAAACCTCGCTGCCACCGTCGACCCCGATGTCTGTGCCGTTGAGCCATGCCGCATCGTCGCTGAGGCCAAAGGCGATCACCTTGGCGATATCCTCAGGTGCGCCGTTGCGCCCGCCCGACTGTGCCTTGAGGCGGTCGAGAATGTCTTCGCCCATGGTGTTGTAGAAATCAGCCAGGATCGGCGTCTCCACAGCGCCGGGGCTGACCGATAGCGAGCGTAAACCGTGGGGCCGCGCCAGCATCGAAAAGGCCATGGCATAGACGATCACGACCTCCTTGGAGAAGTTGTAGGCGTCCGGCCCCGCCATCGGATGATCTTGCAACCAGGCCAGGCCTTCGTCGAAGCTGCGCTGGCGCAACAGATCCCGCGACAGATCGAGCCGCTCACGCCAACCGGCGCCTGCGCCTGATGCAACATGAACGATCGCGCTGCCGGCCTGCAGGCGCGGCAGCAGGGCTTCGGTCACATGGCGCAGGCCGAGTACATTGATCTTCATGACGGTTTCGCCGTCGAGACTGCCCGGCACGCCGGCGACATTGGCGAGCCCGTGGAGCGGTTGGTCCAACCCGGCCAGGGCCGCATCGATTGAAGCGGGGTCCGAGAGGTCGCAGGCGCGGAAGTCAGCGAGGCCGTCGCCGTTGCCCTTGATGTCCAGTCCAATGACTAACGCGCCGCGTTCTGCCAGAAGGGCGGCAGTCGCGGCGCCGATACCTGAAGAGGTGCCGGTCACGACGATGGTCTTGCCGTTGAAACTCATGCGTTCATCTTCACGGGCGTGAAGCTGCAGGGCAGGCTTCTCATGCCGTTGATGAAAAGACCATTGATCTCCTGCATGCCGTCGAGATCGATCTCCAGGTCAGGCAGAGTTTCAAAGAGGGTCTTGAAGAAGTGGTACATCTCGCGCCGTGCCAGATGCATGCCAAGACAATGGTGCACGCCTCCGCCACCATAGCCGACGTGATCGTTGGGCGTTCGGCGGATGTCGAAGCGGTCGGGGTCGGCAAACACGGCCTCGTCACGGTTGGCCGAGTTGTACCAGAAGACGACCTGTTCACCCGCCGCGATGCTTTGTCCGGCAATCTCAGTATCGACCCCCACGGTGCGCCCGAAATGCACGACCGGGGTGGCATAACGCACGATCTCCTCCAGGGCGGTCGCGACGAGGCCGTCATAGTCCTTGCGCCAATCTGCCCATTGATCTGGATGTTCGGCGAGAAACCGCATGCCCTGTGCGATCGAACTTGCCGTGGTTTCGATACCGGCGGTAATCAGCAACTGGAAATAGACGCCGATGTCGTGGTCGGTCAGGTGTTCGCTCTCAACCTCGGCGGTGACCATGGCGCTCATGAGATCGTCGCCAGGCGCCTTTCGACGCTCACGTCCCAGGGCTTCGCCATAGGCATTGAGGGCGTAGAACGCTTGAAGGGCGTCGGTTGCATCTCCGACACTTTCATCGCCGTAACCCAGAGCCTGAAGAGTCAGGCGCGCCAGCTCGTCGCGGTCGCTTTCGGGGACCGAGAGCATGTCGCAAATCACCTTCATGGGCATGCGGTTGGCGACATCGGATGCGAAATCACAAGTGCCTTGCTCACTGATCGCGCCAACGACGGAACTGGCACTTGCCTCCATTTCGGATTCCAGGTTCCTGAGCAGGCGCGGTGTGAAAATCTTCACGACGATGCGGCGCAGGCGTGGATGGATCGGAGCATCGCGGTTCAGCATGCCGCCTATGTCGTAGGCACTTGCGGGGTCATCAATAGCCATTCCGGTGCCCTGACCCGAGAGGTAGAGCTTGGCGTTCTTCGTCACGGCAACCGTGTCGGCGTGGCGGGTGAGGGACCAGTACTGTTTGTCGCGGCCGGGTATGCTCTGACGCGCGACGGGACACTCGCTGCGAAATCGTTTGAACACTTCCAGCTTGTCCGGCCGTTTCCAAAACGAAGGCTCGGCAAGGCAGATGTCGCTGAGCTCTTCCATATACTTACAACCTGAAGAAGTTTCGGATGCGATTGACCAGTGCGCCGGATTCGTCCGCTTTTTGGGTCGCGGCAGCCTGTTGCAGACGGGTGCTGGTTTCTGACTGTCGTTCGGCAAGCATGGCACCGATGTCCTCGATCAGTTCCGGGTGATTTTGGAACAAGGGTTCGATGTCTTCCTTGGTGATTTCCGCGACAAGCGTATCGACAGCAGGTGTGACGGTTGCGCCGCGTGGTGCGCCGGTCAGCAGGGACATTTTACCAAACACATGCCCGGCACGCACCTGGCCGACCTGGCTGATTGTGCCGTCTTCACCCTTGATTGTAACGTCAAGAACGCCTTCCTTGACCACGAACAGGGAACTGCCTGGTTCATCCTGCTGAACGATCGGTTGACCGGCAAGCCGAAGCTGCTCTCGTGCTTGGGCAGAAAGCCGTGCCAGTTCGTTGTCCGAGAGGCCCTCGAACAGCGCCACCCGGCGAAGCCAACCGGCATTCACATCAAGATTTCCTGATTGCTGGTGCTGCATGGTGAGATTCATGCGAGGCTGGGCAATATCGATATTGGCATAGAACAGGTTGCGTAAGACCGCGCGATGAATACGCGTCTGATCGGCCACTGCATGGGGTAGTTGGGCACGCCGTAATAGAGCGACCACTCGACGCCATCACCAGACAGTCCTTTGATAGAGACAGTAGGCTTGATCGGAAGATTGGCAGATTCAGGCACTTCCTCAAGGGCAGAAAGGAACAGCCGCTCCGCACGATCGGCAGTGACCGAATAGGGTAGTGTGAAGGTGAGGCCTCGATAGAAGCTCACGTGGGGGCGGTTGAAGTTGATCAGCGTTTCTCCGCCGATCTTGCTATTGGGAATCGCGATGCTGGTGTCCTCAAAACCGATAAGCGTGGTTTTGCGCCAACCCACTTCTTTGACCTGCCCTTCCAGGCCGTCAGATGTCTTGATCCAGTCGCCGATCTCGAAGGGGCGCTCGAACACCAGGGCAATGCTGTAGAACACATCGGCAATGACACGTGAGAGCGAAAAGCCCAGGACACCTAAGATGACACTGGATGCGGCAAGCAGGCCGGTGGCCGATTGGCGAAAGACAGTCGGCAGCGCCAGGGCCAGCGTGAGGATCCAGACAACCAGTGCGACAAAGTTGGACAGAATACGTGGGGGTGGGCTGCCCAGGGCCCGCTCGATAAGGCCGTAGAGGATGAAGACATCCAACAGGCGGATGATGAGAAATGCTGAAGCCAGCCAGATGAGGAGTTTGGAAACGTGCTCCCGGTCTTTGTAATCGAGATTCAGATTTTCGGTAGATAACGCCCAAAGAACATCCTGCGCGATCAGGGCAAACGACACTGCCAGAAGGAGAAGGATCAAAGGAAGAATCAGACGTCGGAAACTCATATGGAAGGCCGTGCCCCATCTCAGTTGCCATTAGGATAGGCGATCCTGATCCCTTGGTGCCCAAAAAACGTAAAAGCCCCGCTCCGGAAGTTCCGAAGCGGGGCTAGATGTGCTCAGGCGGTGCCATGAGTAACCTCCTTTACCAGATATTGCGCCCGTGTCGTCCGGCTCTTCGCCGATGGGCTTTCGACGTCTCACGAGAAACGCCATAACGCCATCATGAAAGGCATCATCGGTATGTCAAACAAATTGACATATTGTGATTGGAGTTGCTGGGGATCATTCCGGTCCCCGCACCGGTCGATCAACGCCGGTTCCAGCGTCCGGGCTTGAAGCCATAGAAAAAACTCGTCAGCGGGTCGGGTTTACGTCCGGCGTGATCGAGTTGGTCCTTGCGCCGGATGGCCTGGCGCACGGCAAGTCCACCCAGGAAACGAATCGGTTCGGGCGGGAAACTGGTTGCCGGTTTGCGGACGAACCCGGCATGGGACCAGGCATCGTCGGCATCGAGCGCCAGTGAAGCCAGAATCTTGCCGCCGAGATTGGTCGTTAACACACCGCGCCCGGAGTAGCCGAAACCGTAGAGGATATGTGGCGACCCGGGCAGGCGCCCGAAAAGTGGCATGCCCGAACGGGTTCGGTCGATAGCGGCGGACCAGGCATGGCTGGCCGGCGCTTGCGCAAGATCGGGCATGTGCGTCGTCAGCATTGCCTGCAATTCATCCACGCTTCGGCCTGGCCTGGACTGGCTCCTGTCGACGCCTGTGCAAAAGGCAAGCCTGCCACCAGCCTTGTTGAACAACACACGGCCATCGGGGGTCGTGCGTGTGCCTTCCGTCAGGGTTCTGGAATCGTAGAGGGCCGGGCCGTCGCGCCAACCCTGCGCGGCAACAGCCTGCTCCTGAGGTTGGGTCACCATGACATCAGAACACAGCACAACGATTTCGCGCTTGAGTTCCCTGATCGCGCCGGTCCAGGCATACATCGCCAGAACGACACGATCTGCTGTGATCGTCCCGCCCGGCGTCGTCACAACTGGAGGTGTTGTCCGGCCCAGTGCAGTCATCGGTGTGGTCTCGTGGAGCCGGACACCAGCCGCCAACACCGCACGGCGCAACAGGCGCACGAGCTTTCCTGGATGAACGGTCGCAGACGTGCCCTCAAGGACACCTGCGACATAGGCATGTGATCCTGTGCGGCGTTTGATCTCTTCGTGATCGAGCGGCGTGTAGTGTTTGACCTGGTGGCGATCCATCGATGCGATGGCCTCTTCCCAGTGGCCGGTCTGTGCCGCGCAGGTCGCGCCCCAGATCACGCCATGACGCCGCATTCCGATATCGGCGGCATGGCTCCTGGCCAGGTCTTCGATTTCGTCGATCACAGCTTCCGAAGCGCGGCACAGACGCAATGCCTCGTCGGAACCGTGTTGTTCTTCCAATGCCGGGAAGTTAGCCCAGAGCGGTAGTGCATAGCCGGCATTGGCGCCGCTGCCTCCATCGCCGCATCGTTTCGCCTCGATCAGGACGACATCGAGGTCGGGTGCCTGCTGCTTCAGGTGAAGCGCGGTCCACAGCCCGGTAAAACCGCCACCTACGATGCAAACGTCTGCGCGGCTATCGCCGATCAGCGGTGCAGAGACATCGCCGTCTTCATCGAGTGCCTGTTTCTGCCAGAAGCTGGTGGATGACCAGACGTCTTGTTTCACGATGCGATCCTCGGTAGCGGTATCAACCGCATCGTGCATCATGACGTCGCGAAACACGAGCCCTGCGGCGGACCCTGGAGAGAAGCGCTTGACCATCTATCACTATGCCGTCGTGACCAAACCGGAAATCACCGACGCTGTGCAACCGGCCGACGGCATCGACATGGAAACCGTCGACTACAAACGCCAACCCGATGTTGCTGTTCTGGATGTGGCAGTGGGCGCAGCAGGCGGTCTGGTCTGCGGCATCTGGCGCGGCTCCGACCC
>JABIUG010000143.1 GCA_018700655.1 Rhodospirillaceae bacterium
CTTGAGCTTGCGATGAAAGGGGCTGGCTGATGGATATCCGCGCCGCCGAGATCTCCTCGATCATTAAGGACCAGATTGCCAATTTCGGTACTGAAGCCGAAGTTGCCGAGGTTGGCCGTGTTCTCTCCGTGGGTGACGGCATTGCCCGCGTCCATGGCCTGGACAACGTGCAGGCTGGTGAAATGGTCGAATTCCCTGGAGGAATTCAGGGCATGGCGCTGAATCTCGAGACCGACAATGTCGGTATCGTGATTTTCGGCAGTGACCGCAACATCAAGGAAGGCGACACCGTCAAACGGACCGGTACCATCGTGGACGTGCCCGTGGGCAAGGGTCTGCTGGGCCGCGTCGTTGACGCGCTGGGCAATCCGATCGATGGCAAAGGCGATATTGAATCCGATCAGCGCCAGCGCATCGAGGTCAAGGCGCCCGGGATCATTCCGCGCCAGTCGGTGAGCGAGCCGATGCAGACCGGTCTGAAGGCGCTCGACGCGCTTGTCCCGGTTGGTCGTGGCCAGCGCGAGCTGATCATTGGTGATCGCCAGACCGGCAAGACGGCGGTTGCGATCGACGCGATCATCAACCAGAAGCAGAACTGGGCAACGGGCGACGAGAAGAAGCGGCTTTATTGCATCTACGTCGCCATCGGCCAGAAGCGCTCGACGGTCGCCCAGATCGTCAAGATGCTCGAAGACAACGGCGCCATGGAATACACCACCGTGGTTGCTGCCACGGCGTCTGATCCGGCCCCGATGCAGTTCCTGGGCCCCTATGCGGGTTGCGCCATTGGTGAGTATTTCCGCGATAACGGCATGCACGCACTGGTCGTCTATGACGATCTTTCGAAGCAGGCGGTGAGCTATCGTCAGGTTTCGCTGCTGCTGCGTCGTCCTCCGGGTCGTGAAGCCTATCCCGGCGACGTTTTCTACCTCCATTCACGCCTGCTCGAGCGTGCGGCCAAGATGAACGATGAGTTCGGCGGTGGTTCGCTGACCGCTCTCCCGGTCGTCGAGACCCAGGCATCGGACGTGTCGGCCTACATTCCAACCAACGTGATTTCGATCACCGACGGTCAGATTTTCCTTGAGAGCGAGCTCTTCTATCAGGGTATTCGCCCGGCCATTAACGTCGGCATCTCGGTGTCGCGTGTCGGTTCGGCGGCCCAGACCAAGGCAATGAAGAAGGTCGCGGGCTCGATCAAGCTGGAACTTGCCCAGTATCGCGAGATGGCTGCCTTTGCGCAGTTTGCTTCGGACCTTGATGTCTCGACCCAGCGCCTTCTGGCCCGCGGTGAGCGCCTGACCGAGCTCTTGAAGCAAGGCCAGTTCCAGCCGATGCCGGTCGAAGAACAGGTTGTTTCGCTCTATGCCGGTGTGAACGGGTTCCTCGATGGCATCCCGCCGGCCGCCGTGACGCGGTACGAGCAGGAACTGCTTCATGCCGTGCGCGACAAGGGTGCCGACATCCTGTCGGACGTCCGCACCAGCGGCGCCCTGTCGGATGAGACGGCCGAGAAGCTTAAAAGCTTCCTGGGCGACTTCACCGCATCGTTTGCGGCTTGATCTGCAACTAGTCCGGCTCGGAACAGGTCATGGCCAATCTCAAAGCTCTTCGTATCCGCATCAACTCGGTGCGATCGACGCGCAAGATCACCAGCGCGATGAAGATGGTCGCGGCGGCCAAACTGCGCCGCGCCCAGGAGTCGGCTGAATCCGCCAGGCCCTATGCCGAGCGCATGGCTCGCATGATGGGTTCGCTGGCATCGGCCTTTGCCGGTCGTGAAGACGCCCCGGCGCTTCTGGCGGGCAACGGCAAGCAGGACGTTCATCTGCTTGTGATCGTTTCGTCCAATCGTGGTCTGTGCGGTAGCTTCAATGTCGGTGTCATGCGCGCTGTACGTGCCCGCATTGCCGAGCTCCGTGACAAGGGCAAAGAGGTCAAGCTTCTCTGCGTCGGTCGCAAGGCCCGTGATCTGCTGCGCCGCGACTTTGGCAGTGCGATCGTCGACACCATCACCGACCTCGACAAGAACTTTTCCTACCAGAGCATCACCCAGATTTCCGAGCGGGTGACCGAGCTCTTCGAGCAAGGTGAGTTCGATGTCTGCTCGATGGTCTACAACAAGTTCCAGTCGGTCATGACCCAGGTCGTGACCTGGCAGGGTTTGATCCCGGCCATGGCGGACGACGATGCGAGCGAAAGCGAAGACGATGGCCTGAACGGTGCCGTGCATATCTTCGAGCCCGACGAGAACGAGATTCTCGAACACCTTCTGCCGCAGAACCTGGGCATCCAGCTGTTCCGTGGCATACTCGAAAGTCAGGCTTCCGAACATGCCGCGCGCATGACCGCGATGGACAACGCCTCGCGCAATGCCGGCGACATGATCGACCGCCTCAACACTCTTTACAATCGTACCCGCCAGGCTGCGATTACCACCGAAATCACCGAAATCGTGTCGGGCGCGGAAGCGCTCTAACGACGCGAAAAGTCAGCAGGAGAGCCCTCTATGAGCACCAACTCCGTAGGCCGGATCAGCCAGGTTCTGGGTGCCGTCGTCGACGTTCAGTTCGATGGCGATCTGCCCAACATCATGAATGCGCTTGAGACCACAAACCAGGACAAGCGTCTGGTTCTCGAGGTTGCGCAGCATCTGGGTGAGAACACCGTGCGCACGATCGCCATGGACGCGACCGAAGGTCTGGTGCGTGGCCAGGAAGTGACCGACACGGGCGATGCCATCACGGTGCCGGTCGGGCCCGAGACGCTGGGCCGCATCATCAACGTGATTGGTGAACCGATTGACGAGCGCGGTCCGATCAATGCCAAGCAAAGCATGGGCATTCACCGCGAAGCTCCGCTTCTGGCCGACCAGTCGACCGAAGCCGAGGTTCTGGTTACAGGCATCAAGGTCATCGACCTGCTTGAGCCTTATGTGAAGGGCGGCAAGATCGGTCTGTTCGGTGGCGCCGGCGTGGGCAAGACCGTCATCATCATGGAACTCATCAACAACATCGCCAGGAGCCATGGTGGTTATTCCGTGTTCGCCGGCGTGGGTGAGCGCACGCGTGAGGGCAACGACCTCTATCACGAGATGATGGAATCGGGCGTGATCGACCTTGAGGGCGGCAACTCTAAGGCTGCGCTGGTTTATGGCCAGATGAACGAGCCCCCGGGCGCCCGTGCCCGTGTCGCGCTGACCGGACTCACCCAGGCCGAATACTTCCGCGACGAGGAAGGCCAGGACGTGCTGTTCTTCGTTGATAACATCTTCCGTTTCACCCAGGCCGGTTCGGAAGTTTCCGCACTGCTGGGCCGTATTCCTTCGGCAGTGGGTTATCAGCCCACTCTGGCCACGGAAATGGGCAACCTGCAGGAGCGCATCACCTCCACCAACAAGGGATCGATCACCTCGGTCCAGGCGATTTACGTGCCTGCGGACGATCTCACTGACCCGGCGCCCGCCACCGCGTTCGCGCATCTTGACGCCACGACCGTGTTGTCGCGCCAGATTGCCGAGCTTGGCATTTACCCGGCCGTGGATCCGCTCGACTCGACCTCGCGCATCCTCGATCCGCGTGTCATCGGTGACGAGCACTACGAAACCGCCCGTGCGGTGCAGGAAGTGCTGCAGCGCTACAAGTCACTCCAGGACATCATTGCCATTCTGGGCATGGATGAGCTCTCGGAAGAAGACAAGCTGGCCGTGGCCCGCGCCCGCAAGATCCAGCGTTTCCTCAGCCAGCCCTTCCACGTCGCCGAGGTCTTTACCGGCACGCCCGGCGTGTTTGTCGATCTGGAAGATACCATCAAGGGCTTCAAGGCGATCGTGGCCGGCGAACACGACGAGCTGCCCGAGCAGGCCTTCTACATGGTCTCGACCATCGAGGCCGCTGTCGAGAAGGCCAAGAAAATGGCCGCAGAGGCCGCGTAAGCAGTCTCAAGGGGAGCCTGAAGCATGGCGGACAAGGTCAACTTTGAACTGGTAAGCCCGGAACGTCTTCTGGTGTCGGATCAGTTCGACATGGTTGTGATCCCGGGCGGCGACGGCGATTTCGGCGTGCTGCCTGATCATGCCCCGCTGATCTCCACGATCCGCGCTGGTGTCATCGAAATCCACGAGGGTGGCAGCATCGCTCACCGTGTCTTCGTTGGGGGTGGTTTTTCTGAAGTCATGCCCGATCGTTGCACCGTTCTGGCCGAGGACGCCGTGATGATCGCCGATATCGATCGTACCGACGTCGAACAGCAGATCCGTGATGCCGAGCTCACTGCCCGAGACGCCGAAAGCGAAGAAGCCCGTGCGCGCGCCCAGGCCCGTGTCGAAATGCTCCATGCCATGCTGGCGGCAGCATAGGCACACTGATCCCGAACCCGTCGGCTCCGCTCGCCTCAGCGACAATCAGTTCCGTTCAACATCGCCGTTCCTGACAGGTACGAAGCCTTGTATCCAGGCTTCGAAGGCCTGCGTCATGGCTGATGTCGTCGTTTCAAGAATGACGGTCATGACATAGCCCGGAACCGCCAACCGGTGTTCCGGGAAGGGCGTGACCAGAGCACCGCGTTCACGGGCCCCGGAAGCCAGCAACCAGCTTGCCAGAACAAGCCCGTGCCCATCTTCGGCTGTCGAAAGACTGTGGTGGGCATCGCTGAAACTGGGCCCGGCTGCGGTATCGATGTGTTCTACCGCGTGAGATGTACACCATGCGGCCCAGTCCTGGTCGCGTTCGTCGTGAAGCAGGGGCTCGCCCTTGATGTCTTCGGGCTGACGAAGGCGTGCTGCGAGTGCTGCCGAGCAATGGGGTGTCACCCAATCTTCAGAAAACAATGCATTTGCGCCCTGGGCAGAGGCACTATCGAAGTCGCGCTCGATGACGATGTCGATTTCATCGGTTTCGAGGTCAAGGTCGCGATCGGTGCTGTAGAGCCAGACGTCGATCTCGGGGTGGCGTGCCCGGAAGTCGGGCAGGCGCGGCACCAGCCACCGGCTGGCGAAAGCCGGCTCGGCGGCAACGATCAACGAGGTCGGCTTGCTGTAGGCATGGACGCGCTGCACGCCGTGATCGAGACGTTTCAGGCTCTCGCGCACAGTGCGCCAGAATTCGAACCCGGCATCGGTCAGCCGCACCGTGCGGTGTTCGCGCACAAACAAGGGCACACCGATGGCATCTTCCAGGGTGCGGATCTGATGGCTGACGGCCGATTGCGTCAGATTCAGTTCATCGGCGGCGGCCGTGAAACTCTTCAGACGTGCGGCGGCTTCAAAGCCGCGCAGTGCACCAAGGGGCAGATGCCACATGATCAACTCATGAAGAAAATCGAACAATCAGCCCTAGATTAGCTTCCTTAGGGCCGATTATCCAATTTTCCTCATGTTATCGAGCTCAATTCTGCTTGCGAAGTCCAAGCTTGTCGCGCGTCTCCTGAGGCGTGAGGATGCGCGCGCCCATCGCCTCGATGATGGTGCGGGCCTTTTCGACGAGCTGACCGTTGCTCGCGAGCACGCCACGTTCCAGGTAGAGATTATCCTCCAGGCCAACCCGTACGTTGCCGCCCAGGGCGACGGACTTCGCGACCATCGACATCTGATGGCGTGAGATGCCGAACGAAGCCCAGACTGAGCCTTCGGGCAGGATGTCGCGCATCGCAAGCATGACCTTTGTGTCGGTCGGGGCGTTGACGCCGATGCCCAGGCAGAGCTGGAAGAGCGGTGGGCCGTCGAGCACACCCTCCTCGACGAGCATACGAGCCTGCATGATCGGGCCGACGTCAAAGACCTCAAGCTCCGGCTTCACGCCCACAGCCTGCAGTCGTTTTGCCATCTCACGCACGGCAGTGTTGTGGCCAAGATAGGCGACGTCTTCGCCAAAATTGATCAGGCCCAGATCAAGGGTGCAGATCTCGGGAAGCAACTCCACGGCGTGCGCCACGCGGCCCTCCGGCGTGGTGAGGTCGCTGCCCTCCTGCCATTCGTAGGGTTTGTTGTCGTCAATGACGATGCCGCCGCCATTGCCACCGGTCAGATTGATCACAACGTCGGTCTCGGATTCGCGGATGCGTTCCAGAACTTCCCGGAACAGTTCGGTCTTGAACGCATTCTGGCCTGTCTCTGGATCGCGCACATGGCAGTGCACCACCGAAGCGCCGGCCTTGGCGGCCTCGATCGCGGATTCGGCGATTTGCTTGGGCGTGACGGGCACTTTGTCGCTCTTGCCCGTCGTATCACCGCCGCCGGTGACGGCACAGGTCAAGATGACCTCTCTGTTCATTTCATCCATGGCGTGTTCCCCGTTTACGTTGGAGTTTGATTTGGGCTTGTCGCGACCGGTCTGTCAACGCCGGTCGGGTTGGCAGACGGCATAAAACTCCTTCGTCATTGCGGCAATCGGAAGGTCTCGTCCTATCAGGACAAGGCGCGAGTGGCGCAATCCTTCCGGCCATGCAGCGAGCCGCTGCAGGGGATGGAAGACATGCTGAACGCCATGCACGGCGACGGGCACCTCGCTGCCTTCCAGGTCGAGGATACCCTTGAGACGCAACAGACGGTCGCCATGGGACGCGATCACGGCATCGACCCAGCCGACGACACGGTCGATGCGCAAGGGCTGCTGGGCAGTCAGGGCGAAGCTGGTGATGGTGTCGTCATGATGGGCGTGATTGTCTGCGTCGAGCCATCGACGGGTCCGTGCATCGTCTTCGTTCCGGGAACGGTCAAAAAGATCGCCGGGAACGACCGGCACCGTCAGCAGCTCTGCATCTTCGTTGAGCGTTCGCAGGCGCCGAATCAAATCATCCTTTGGCTTGTCTTGGGCAAGGTCGGCCTTTGTCAGAACAAGCCGGTCGGCGACGGCGGCCTGACGCAGGCATTCGCCTTCTTCCGAAAGTTGCCCGGAGCCGTGAACCGCGTCGATCGTGGTGACGATATCCTCGATTCTGCAACAGGCACTGACGCGCTGGTCGGCCAACAGGGTGTGGAGAATGGGGGCGGGGTCTGCCAGGCCGGTGGTTTCGATCAGGATACGGCGAAAGTGCGGTAACTCTCCGGAATCGCGCCGTTTCAACAACTGGCACAACGCCGCCACAAGGTCTTCGCGCACGGCGCAGCAAAGACAGCCGGAGCCGATCAGTACGGTTGTCTCATCGATGTGCTCGACGAGCAGGTGATCGAGGCCGATTTCGCCGAACTCGTTCACCAGAACGGCGGTTTCGGCCATGTGGGATGTCTGAGCAGGCCATTGATCAGCGTTGTCTTGCCGCTGCCCAGAAAGCCGGTCACGACCGTGACGGGGGTTCTCTCGTTCACGCCGGGTCGGGCTCGATCCCCAGCATGGCGAGCGGACGCTCGTACATGATCGCTTCGATCAGTGATTCGGGCACCCGTGGCATGGCAAGCCCGTCGCCCCAGTCGTTGAGTGCGCGGAACTCCGCGATCGCCTTTGCCGGTTCACGTACGGGATAGTCCGAGCCAAACAGGATGCGGTCGGCGACCCGGTACTCCTGGGCGATCATCAGTCCGTTGTAGAGCTGCCAGGGACGGTGATAACGCGCCGAAAGGTCGGCATACACGTTGGGGTTCTTGCGCATCAGGATCGCCGTCTGCTCCATGTAGGGCTGCCCGAAATGCGCGACGATGATCTTTAGCCTGGGAAAGGCCATGGCGACCTTGTCGAGCAGGCAGGGATCAGCAAATTCCAGGCTGCCGGTATAGGCTCCCCCGCAGTGGAACATGATCGGCAGGTCATGCTGGCAGGCAATCTCATAGAGTGGGAAACAGACCTCGCTACTGGGGTCCATGGCCTGATAGGTCGGTGAAATCTTCAGGCCTTTGAGCCCCAGGGCAATGGCGTGCTCAAACGCTACGGGCGCATCTTCGTCATGGGGATGCACCGAACAGAAACCAACAGCCCGGCCCGGATGGCGCGCAACGATTTCGGCAATGAATTCGGAAGGCGTGTGGTTACCGTCACGTTTGGGCAAGGCGACCACGACAAACTTGTCGATGCCGGCCTCGTCGATGGCCGCGGCATGTTGATCGGGATCGGCTTGGCCGTCGCCCAGCACATTGGTCTGGACCTGGAGCGCCCGGTCCTCATCCGTTCGGTGATCATGGAGAAAGCAGTGGGTGTGCCAATCAACCAGTTCGCCCATTGCCGCTTCCCTTTTTTGTGCAGGGCACAGTCTAGATCGGATCACAAAAAGGTTGCACCACGCGTGGCACAACCTTTTTGCGTGAAACCGATCGGGTCCATAGAGATAGAGCAGATTCGTGCGTAAAGCCTGTATCACAAGCGATCCAGACTCAACGCGATCTGCTCGAGCCTCGATCTGGCTGATTGAAGAACCGCATCGCTGGGCGAATTCAATCCATTGGCCCGGCCAGCTGTATCTGGGCTAAGATATTGTGGTTTCTGTATCGGAATTCTAACATACAACCCGATTCACAACCGGAACATGCGCCCGTCTTGAGGTTCACGCTCCGTCGCACTACATAGGGTTTCCTGGCGTAAACGAGGGGTGTGGCTTGCCACGGTGGGATCATGGGAAATTGGACGCTCGACGACATCAACTGGGGCGCTTTCGATGTTTCGAAGGCCGATCTTGATACTGTGCGTATCATCAAGGCTGCGTCCCTTGTGGAGTCTAATGGCGATCTTTATGGCCGTTATCTCGCCAATGTGTTCGACGGCGACGAACTGTTTGTCGCCGCCGCATGGCAGTGGGCCAGGGAAGAAGTCCAGCACGGTGAGGCTCTTGCCAAGTGGTCGACCTTGGCTGATCCCGGTTGGAATTTCGATATTGCCCGCACGCGTTTCTGCGAGGGTTACCAGCAGGTCGACATGGAAACCGCCAGTTCGGTCCGTGGTTCGCGCTGCGCTGAGCTGATTGCCCGCTGCATCGTCGAGGTTGGCACCTCCTCGTATTATTCCGCGCTGGCTGATTCGACCGATGAGCCCGTCCTCAAGCAGATCTGCAAG
>JABIUG010000017.1 GCA_018700655.1 Rhodospirillaceae bacterium
CAACGATCACCGCGCCGGTGAGGTCATCACGCCGCAAGGCACGATCAAGATGAATCAGGGGCGCGCCTGTCTCACCCTGACGGTCCTGAACACCGGCGACCGGCCGGTCCAGATCGGTAGCCATCTCCATTTCTTCGAGGCCAACGCGGCGCTTGAGTTCGATCGGGAAGCTTCGTTCGGCATGCGCCTTGATGTTCCCGCGGGTGTATCGCGCCGCTTTGAGCCGGGACAGGGTTGTGAGGTCGAACTGGTCGGTATTGGCGGCAAAGGCATCGTGACGGGCTTCCAGGGGCTGACCGAAGGCTCGGTCCATGACCCCGAGGTCAAGGCCGCAGCCCTGCAGCGGGCGCGCGAACGCGGTTTCCGGGGGGCATGACATGGCCGAGATGACACGAGCGACCTATGCCGCGGCCTATGGCCCGACCAAGGGTGACCGGGTTCGCCTTGGCAACACCAGCCTGCTTGCCGAGGTCACCGAAGACCGTCTGGTCTATGGCGAGGAACTGACGACCGGCGGCGGCAAGAGCTTTCGCGACGGCATGGGCATGTCGGCAGGCCACAGGCAAAGCGACGGTGCCCTCGACCTGGTGATCCACAATGCCACCGTGATCGATCCGGTGCTTGGCATCATCAAGGGCGATATCGGTGTTCGCGGCGGTCGCGTTGCCGGGATCGGCAAGGCGGGCAATCCTGACGTCATGGATGGCGTCCATCCCAATCTTGTTTGTGGCCCGTCAACGCTGGTGGCTCATAGCGAGAAGATGATCGCGACGCCCGGCGGGATCGATGTCCACGTCCACTTCAAGACACCTGAGCTGGTCGAACACGCGCTATCGACCGGCCTGACCACCGTGATGGGCGGCGGGCATGGGCCGTTGTTCAGCGTTGATACCGGTGGTGCCTGGACGGTCGAGCGCATGTTGCGCGCGGTCGAGACCATGCCGATGAACTTCGGTTTTCTGGGTCGTGGCAGCACCCATGACCCCCAGACCATTCGGGATCTGGCCGGGACCGGCATCCTGGGCATCAAGATCCACGAGGACTTTGGCGCGACGCCCGCGGTGATCAACAACGCACTCAATGTTGCCGACGAACTCGACTTTCAGGTCCAGATCCATACCGACACGCTGAACGAGACCGGGTTCTTCGAGACGACCATGGAAGCGATCGCAGGCCGCACAATTCACATGTACCACACCGAAGGTGCCGGCGGCGGCCATGCGCCCGACATCATCCGTTGCAACGGCGTGGCGAACTGTCTGCCGTCATCGACCAATCCAACCAATCCTTTCACGGTCAACACCTTCGACGAGCATCTCGATATGACCATGAGCGTGCATCATCTGATGCCCGATATTCCCGAAGATGTTGCCTTTGCCGAAAGCCGCATCCGGGCACAGACCATCGCGGCCGAGGACATCCTGCATGATCTCGGCGCGATCTCGATGTTTGGTTCCGACAGCATGGGCATGGGCCGGATCAACGAGGTCGTAGCGCGCTGCTGGCAGCTTGCCAGCAAGATGAAGGACCAGCGCGGCGCTCTGGAGGGCGAGCCGATCGACGGGGCCGACAATGCCCGTATCCTGCGCTATCTCGCCAAGTACACGATCAATGCGGCCCGGGTGTTTGGCGTCGACCATGAGGTCGGCAGTCTCGAGACCGGCAAGATGGCCGATATTGTGCTCTGGAAGCCGGCCTTCTTCGGGCTCAAGCCACAGACCGTGATCAAGGGCGGTTTCACGACCTGGGCCGCGATGGGCGACGCCGCGGCCAGCGTCGGCGCGGCCGATCCCGTGCGCCTGCGCCCGACCTGGGGTGCGGTCGGGAGCGCGCCGCAGTCGATCTCGACGACCTTCGTTCACGGCAGGGCTATCGAAGAAGACCTGGGTGGACGCCTTGGTCTGTCAAAGCCGTTGACGGCGATCGGCCCGACCAGAGGTCTGACCAAGGCAGACATGTTGCACAACACTGCGTTGCCCGACATCCGGGTCGACACACAGACCTTTGATGTCTACGTCGATGGTCAATTGGCATGGTGCAAACCGCTCGAGAAGGTTGCTCTGGGCCAGCTCTACCTGCTGCGTTAAGCGCCTTAAGGCTTCGTTTTCAGACAATTTGGTTTCTGAAAAAGCGGTTCCCTTTTTTACTGCGGGGGCTAACATTACTGGCAGAAACCCGTCCCAAGACGGATCGGGGCATACAAACGGAGGCTTGAAGCCATGAGTGACAATCAGATCAACTGGATGCTTGAGCAGATCAAGGCAGGCAAACTTGACCGTCGTGAGTTCGTCGGGCGTGCCGGCGCACTGGGGATCGGTGCTGCTGCCGCGACG
>JABIUG010000144.1 GCA_018700655.1 Rhodospirillaceae bacterium
AGGCCCAGATGCAGAAACGTCCGCAGGAAGCGGCCGCACTGGGACTGGCCCTCGGCGATGACATGGTTGATCGCGCCGGCCGTGGGCGCACTTTCGTCGTAGCGCAGGTGAGATGCCAGGTCGCGGGTCGCCAGCAGTCCGGCGCCGACCACGGGGCAGTTCAGCGGCGTGTACATCACATCATACGTCAGGCCGGATTCGAACCCGCCTTCCAGCCAGATATGGCTGTCGTCCTCGACCGTTTGACCATCAACCGCGCGGGCAAAGCGCCAGCGATCCCGCGGAATGGTTTGCGCTTGGCCATAGGGGCCCCGGCGCACCAACAGCGCAGCCCCGGCGTCGTTCACGTCGGCACTCCGGATCAGGCGGTGATCGCCGTGGGGGCCGACGTGCTGATCGGTCAGGGGCAGGCTTGATGCCGAGCGGAAGATCTGAAGCCTGAGCTGCATGCGGCCGTCCGGCTGACGCGCGGTCATGGCCACTTCGGGGGCTGCCAGGCCGATCCGCACCCGCTCGGGCGATCGTGGCACATCCCACTGCCATGCCGCCCAGCCGACGGTCCAGCCGTGCTCGAAAAGGAAACCGTCGCCCGGCTCCACGGCTGCGGTAACCGGGCTTTCGCGCGGGTAGAGATTGAGCCGCGATAGCTGCCGCCCGCCCCGGTTGGGTACATGCATGATCAGCGCCCGATTGCCCCGATCGGCATGCCGGGGCATCAGCAAGGTCATATCACCGCTGAACCGGACAAGGCCCTCGTCGTCACGTTGCGCGAGGGCGAGATCGACGATGCCCTGGTTGGCCACGTGCACCGGATCGGCCGCATAATGGGCGATGGCATCGATCCGCTCGTAGGGCCCCACCTCGCCGAAGGATCGACCGTCCTCGTAGGGGGACCGTTCGAGAATCTCCAAGTGGGTTACAGACATTTTCTTACCACCTTCCATCGCACGGAAACCGGCTAAATGGACGCTCCCGCGGAAAATCCGGATCTCGCGCCGCGCGGGGTCGCGAGCGATGGTTTCCGATCCCAGCCAACGCCAGAACCCTACTATGCCTCAGCCAGACGGCGTCAGATGAAATCCATTTAACCGTGGGACGCGAATGCGAAGCCATTGACTGTCTGATGTACGAAAGCTGCCAGCGTTGGAGCGTCGAGGAGCGATGTCTGCTTTAGCCTGACGCCGCTTACTTCCGTTACTGACCCTAAGCGGTGATTTCGTAGGGCGAACATGATCGCTACATGGCATGGAGCCGCTTTCGGCCAGGATCAACGAACGGAATGATGGCCGCCGTGGCACGGCATTGCACGGTTGGCCCGATCAGTTCCGTCACCGTTCCTTCCCTGGCGGCGGACGGGATAAGATGGACGAGTGCCAGGGATTTGCCGAGGCGCCGGGAGTATGCCGCCGTGGTGACGCGACCGACGATTTTGCCATCGATGAAGAGTTCGGCGTTGTGGTCCACAACATGGTCATGGTCGGCGACAACCCCGCAGAGCTTCACCTTCTCCTTACCCTCGAGTTCAAAAACAGCCTGCTTGCCGCGAAAGTTCTCTTTGCGACGGGAAATCGCCCACCCGGCATCGACTTCCCAGGGCGTATTTTCTTCGGTCGCCTCGGCGCCATAGAGCAAGAGCCCGCTTTCAACACAGATTGACTCGATCGCCCCAACCGACATCGGCATGATCAGGAAACGGAATACACCTTAACTTCGCTGCCAAACTGGTCAACAATGTGGGACCACCTCACCTCAACTTGAGACATTGACCGTAAATGAAATCATATCGTTCTAACGCCCTGTCTCGCCGATCAGTCCTGACAAGTCTGCTCGCAACCGTAACCTTGCCCGCCTGGGCCCAGACGATACCGACGAATCCGGATGTGGTGATCATTGGCGCTGGATCGGCCGGCCTTTCGGCGGCGCGCACGTTGATTGCTGAAGGCAAGTCCGTGGTCATCGTCGAAGGTGCCGACCGCATCGGCGGCCGTGCCTATACGGAAAGCACGACCTTTGGCGTGCCGTACGATCATGGCTGCTTCAACGTCATGGGCCCCTCGAATTTTGCCTATCTGGATATGGCCGAGGAATGGGACTTTGATCTGCACAGGATGAACGGTGCCGGTGAGACTGTGTATGTTGGTGACCGCAAGGCGACAGGAACTGAGCTCGATCAGTACGACGCGGCCTGGGGCACCATGACAAGTGCCCTGAATTCGGCTGGCCGAGCTGGACTGGACGTCTCAGCTGCATCGGTCATGCCCGACAGTTTTGGGGATATGAAGTTTGCCGGTCTGAGCCAGACCTGGTTGGGCCCGATGGATTACTCGGTCGATTTCGAGGACCTGTCAGTACAGGATTGGTGGCAGTCGGGTGAAGTCCCGTCCCGCTACATGATCAAACAGGGTTACGGCACGCTGGTCGCGCGTATGGGCCAGGACCTTCCGGTCATACTTAACACCCCGGCCATCAGTGTTGACTGGAGTGGTGACGGTGTTGCTGTCGAAACCCCCGCGGGAACCATTCAGGCAAAAGCCTGTATCGTCACGGTCTCGCCAGGTGTGCTGAGTGCCGGATCGATCCGTTTCACGCCGGAACTGCCCGATTGGAAACAACAGGCCATCGGCAATCTTCCCATGGGATTGCTGGCCAAGGTGACGCTCCAGTTTGATGGTGAACGCTTTGGATTTGGCAAAAACAAGTGGCTGTCCTATGTCGTTCCCAATGATATGCCGGCAGAGGCTTGTTACTTCCTGACCTGGCCCTTTGACTTCGACATCATGATTGGCTGGGTTGGTGGCGAATTTGGCTGGGAGCTCTCGGCGGCAGGCACAGACGCCGCCGTCGACTTCGCGCTTGAAGAGGTCGTGAAAATGGTCGGCAGCGATGCGCGACAGCATTTCGTCACGGGCCATCTGACGGGCTGGGCCGAAAACCCCTGGACGCTCGGCGCCTATGCCGCCGCCATGCCCGGCCATTATGGTGCCCGCGCCGAGCTGGCAAAACCAATTGCCGATCGGCTGTTCTTTGCCGGCGAAGCAGTTGCCGCCCCCTATATGATGCTCTGCAGCGGCGCCTATATGAGCGGTGAATCCGTCGCCCAGGATGTCGCTGCACTTGTCTGAAAGCCGTGGGTTGAACATAAAGACGCATGAGCGGAAATCCGGCGGTTGATGGCGTGGGTCAGCTATGCTGCGCTCGGGTTACAGATCAAGAAGCACCTGTCCGCAGATTTCTCTGAACCGATGTTCAAACGAAGGGTAACGATCCATGGCCGTTTCGCCCGAGCGCAGTCCCGAGGAAAAGGCCCAGACGGCTCGCCTTGAATCGTCCTATCGGCAGACACAATCGCCGGTGATGCTCGATATCGAGCAGAACGTGTGCGGTTGTAACTACGGCGCCTGCAGCTGGACGACCAAGGCCGAGGCGGACGAATTGGCGCGTTACCTTGAACTTGAGCCAGGCATCGCCCTCCTCGATCTCGGCGCAGGAACAGGCTGGCCCGGCCTTTACCTATCCAGTCTGAGCGGCTGTGACCTGATGCTGATCGACCTGCCCCATCATGGCTTGCAGATCGCAGATGACAGGGCGCGCAGGGAAGGTATGTCGCAAAGGGTATGCACGGCGGTTGCCGACGCCACCGGGCTTCCGCTCGCCGACAAAAGCTTCGATGCCATCAGTCACAGTGATCTGCTGTGTTGCCTCAAGCAGAAACGCGCCGTGCTCGCGGCCGCAAGACGGGTCGTCCAGCCGGAAGGACGCATGGTCTTCACGGTGATAGCGGTCGCGCCGGGTCTCACCGAGAAACAGCGTGAGCGCGCCCTCGTGAATGGCCCCGAGTTCGTGGAGTCCGACACCGACTATCCCACGCTGTTGGCCGATACCGGCTGGGCACTCTGCAAAACGGTCGACCTGACGGATGCCTACGTGGCGACCTGCCAGCGGCAACTCGAGGCCGACCTGGAACACAGCAAAGACCTGGCGGAATTGATCGGCGAAGCCGATTACGCAGAACGCCTGACAAGCTGGCGCTCGAACATCACGGCACTCGAGGATGGCCTGTTAAAGCGCCATCTATATGCATCGGTACCCATGGCAGGTTCCAATTGACGCACTGATTGCGCATCATCTCTCTATTGAAGGAACATTTTTCAGGGGTTCTAGGATCCCAGGCACTCCCGCAGTGTTGTTGTCGCGCCACTTCACGGATCGCACGGAATTACCAGCTCAACTGGGTTCACCGAAGCTGCAAACGATCACTGCCATGTCATCGTTCTCCTCCGATTGACGCTATCAAAACTGAGGTACTGCCGCATGCCTACCAAGAGTCTGCAACCTGAACTGCTCCCTTATCCGCTACCCCCGTGGATCCATAGGTTTCGCACCTTGAGTATCTACTGTGAGGTAGATGAGCGGGTGCTCGCCAAACGGATCATGCAGCCTCTCGAGCTGATATCGAACATCGTCCAGATCACGGTGATGCATTTTGAAAGCACGGTGCCGACCCGGCCGTACTACGACAGTGCGGTCATCGCGCAGGTACGTCATGGCGACGAAACCGGTGGGACCTGGGCCCATGCGTTCACAAGCACCGATCAGGTCTTGTCGGGCACCCGGGAAATCTGGGGCTACAACATGAAGCTCGCAGCGATGGAGCTGCACGTCGACCAACACCGCATATGGGGGCACACCGCACGCCTTGGCCGGCGGGTCATTTCGATCGACATGACGCCGGGTGGCACCCCCTTCGACGTGCCGGACATGTTTCCGCGATTGTTTGTGAAGGCCCTGCCTGAAACCGACCGTATCGAGGCCGTCGATCGACAGGTCATCATGATGGTTGCCGATACCGAGACGACGCAATTGCAGTGGGGAGAGGCGAGAATTGAGATCGAGCCCAGTGAACACGACCCCCTGCATCTGTTAGCGCCAAAGCGGATACTCGGGGCGAGCTACGCCGCCGGCAATCAGGTGCTTAATCCCGGTCGCATCGTGGGTTGAGCAGGCAACGAGCTCGCGGAACTGATCGGCGAAACCCAATCCACACGACACCCTCTGCGTATCAAGGCCGTTCAGACGGCAGGCTCGATCTGGACCTTGATCGAGCCCGAGGCCTTGTTCATCGCGGTCTCGAATGCCGGGACAACGTCGTCAAGAGAGAACCGATGGGTGATAAGAGGCGCCAGTGACGTATCGAGGTCACCAAGCAATTCAGTTGCCAGCGCGAAGTCGCTTTTGCCCTGATCGAAGGCGTAACAGTTCGAAGCGCGAAGCACGAGTTCCTTCTGGAAGAACATCGGGCCGGGAATTGGCGTATCTCCCTCAAAGCACCCGACATTAACGATGGTTGCACCCGGCGCGGCGATGCGCACGGCGTCGATCAGCGTCGTCCCGTAGCCGCCGACGGTCTCGATCACGATGTCACACATGCGGTCACCGATCGCATCAAGCAGGGCCTCGGTATCGCCATAGGTGGCATCGGCTCCCATGGCCAGGGCAAGCTCCGACTGGCGGGGATGACGGGCAACGGCGTGCACGCTGCTCGCGCCGCCGGCACGGGCGGCAGCGATGGTGAGCAGACCAATCGTGCCGGCCCCGATCACCGCGACATGCTGGCCAAAGCCGAGCCCGGAGAGCCTGATTGCCCGCACGCAAACCGCCAGCGGCTCGGCCAGCGTCGCGACCGGCAAAGCCATATCCCCGGGAAGCGCATGAAGACGTTGCGCCGGAACCTCGACAAACTCGGCGAGCCCGCCGGGCAACTCGAAGCCGACCAGTCCGACATCGGCACAGAGGTTGTAATGGCCGCCGTCACAACTGGAACAATGGCCACAGGCATCCGTCGGCTCGACTGCCAACAGCCCGGCATGGTCGAACACCACCCCGTCACCGAGCGCGTCGACGTAACCGGAGATTTCGTGACCCGGCCGATTGCCCGACCAACCCATTTCCGGGTGCCCGTAGCCGTGCAGGTCCGAGCCACAGATGCCGCAGGAAGCCACCCGCAAACGCACCCAGCCGGGCCGGGGTTCGGGTTTCGCGACCTCGACAACCTCAACCGAGGCCGCATCGTTCCATACAACTGCCTTCATCTGCCGTTTCTCCTGCCGTCAGCGCCACAGGACACCATCTTACCGGCTGGGTCGCCGCCGTACATCGGCAACGAACCGCAAAAGAGGCTGGAACGCAAGCATCCCCGCCGGAAGAGAACCTCCTGTTTTGCAGGCAATCTGCCGGAGAGTCATGCGCAAGACGCGACCTGTCGTGTCGCCCTGCGCAGGCTGTGAAGGCGCCCGCGCGAGAGCGGTGCCGACTGGCGCAACCCAGTCGGCACGGCCCCGGAATTCAACCCGTGGGCGGGATCAAACTGGCTTGCGCGCCATGAATGCGTAGCCGTAAACCTCGAAGACGCGGGCATTGGGTTCACCACCTGCGCCTGCAAACGTATCTACAGCAGGACCGATCTGAACATCGATAAATCCTGCCTCTTCCATCATCTGCCGCCAGCCTTCCAACGGAACGCCACCAGCAATTCAAGCCGTCCAGAGATCGATATTCGAGACTGCCGATTCAGGTACCGGTTTGCCGTTGGCTATATCGGCAAACTGCAGACGGCCACCGGGCTTGAGGACACGTCGAATTTCTCCGAGCACGCGTTGCTTGTCCAGACAGAGATTGGTCACGCCGTTGCTGATCACGACATCAGCCCAGCCATCTTCGACCGGCACGGCCTCGATCAGACCCTCACGAAACTCGACGTTCGAAAATCCGATGTCGGCCGCTGTATTACGCGACTTGTCGAGCATCTCCTCGGTCATGTCGATGCCCACGACCTCACCTTCGGATCCAACCTGGCGAGCGGCGATGAAAACATCGAAACCCCCGCCCGACCCGATATCAACCACACGCTCTCCCTGGCCAAGCGGCCGCAGCGAAAACGGGTTGCCAACGCCGGCGAACGATTCGACTGCTGCATCGGGCAGCGAGCCAACGAGGGTGTCATCGTAACCGAGACGTTTCGCCAACGGGCGCCCGGTATGGAAATGATAATCCCCATGCGGGTCGACCGCGACTTCCCGATATTTCGATTTTACCTCTTCGCGCAGAGCAGCGGCATCGACAGGCGTAACATCATCCATCGCTTCCTCCCTTTGTTGCCCACATACCGATCAAAGTTGTCACAAGAGTTAAGCACAGTATCCTTTGAGCGATGTCTGTGGGGCCCATGACGCATTTGCCTCAAAGGCTACCCGGCACTTTCACGCCAGATTTGGTGGTGCTTCGAGGCGCTCTTTCGCACTTCGGCAACCTGCTCCAGATCTAGACGGAAGGCATGTGAAACCCTGGTGTAGAGTGTGAGAGCGCAATTTCTTCCTCGGTCATCTCGTCAACGACGCCCTCGAACAAGGGCGAGGACAGATAACGCTCACCGGTGTCGGGCAACATGCAAAGAATGACGGAGCCAGGGTCCGCGATCTCCGCGACCTGCATGGCGGTGGCGAAGGTTGCGCCACCTGAAATGCCGGTGAAGATCCCTTCGCCTTCAGCCAGCTTTCTTGACCACTCGATACCCACTGGACCTGGAACCGGCATCAACGCGTCGTAATAGTTTTGGTCGATCGCTTCCTGCAGGACGAGGGGAATGAAATCGGGTGTCCACCCCTGAATTGGATGCGGCTCGAAATCGGGATGCGTTGCAGATGGAGACCCATCCTCGTTTCGATCCTGCATGTGACCACTCCCAACAATTTGTGCGTTGGCAGGTTCGGTCAGAATGATCTTGGTTTCGGGGCGCTCTTTCCGGAGCACGCGTGCCACTCCTGTGACCGTACCGCCAGTGCCATAACCAGTGACCCAGTAG
>JABIUG010000145.1 GCA_018700655.1 Rhodospirillaceae bacterium
GGAGAGGGAGGGCCCCGCCGCGAAGCGGTGGGAGGGTGAGGGGGATTACTCCTTCAACACACCCGTTGTTTCGGGCCCGGGTCGCGCCCATTCGGCGCCGAAATCGTCCGTTGCGCCATAGGTGTTCCATGGCTTGAAGCCCATCAGGGCGCGCTCATGGTCGTTGAGTTCCGCGCTGACCTCGGGCCGCAAGCCATAGGGGAAGTTCAGAAGCTGTCGGATGAAGGGCGCTGTCCAATAGGTCGTGATACCTATGCGCGGCGTGTTTCCGGTGTTCAGGCTCGCCGCATGCCAGGTGCGCCCTTCCCATGTCACGAAGCTGCCTGCAGGAACTTCTGCATAGGTCACGTCATAGTTGGTTTCGGGCGCGGGATGATGGCCAGAACGATGGCTTCCAGGGACCAGCCGCGTGGCTCCGTTTTCGAGCGTGAAGTCCGTGATCGCAAACATCACGTTGCAGACCACCGGCGGGTTGATCGGATGGTCGGCCGGTTCCGGTCCGCCCCAGGGCTGATGCAGGCGGCTCACATCTGACGGGCGCGCATAGTCATCACCGGGCATCACGACCTGGGGCATGAACCACTGGTCGGTGTGCAGGGCCATCTCCTTGTTGCCGGGCCAGGTGATGTGGGCAGAAAACTCAGAAAGAATGGCATCGTCGCCCAGAATGAAACGCACGATGTCGACACAGGCCTGGTTGTTGATCAATGCCCGGCAGACCGCGCCCTTGTTGGGCAGGAACGCAACCCACTGGTTAACGTCATCGTCAGGCTCCACCGCCATGTTGTTGTTGCCATAGCCGACCTTCTTTTCGGCGGCGGCCTGCTCGAGAACACGCTCGCGAATGGCGGCTGTCGTATCAGGATCGAGAGCGCCTTCCATCATGGCAAAGCCATGCTCGGCCACATCGGACTTGAGCTGATCCATGTTTGTTGCCAGTTGCGGTGTTAATTTGGCCATGATCGTTCTCCTCTAAAGCGTCTTCGAAGCAGGGCATAAAAGGTATGTCGGTTGACCCTATATCATGGCCCATCTGATTCAGCAGGGTTGTTACCTGGCCGCGATGGTGGGTCTGATGGTTGAACATCTGGGTGACGAAGGCCCAGAGCGGCAGCGTGTGGTTTTTTCCGTCGATCACGCTGGTAAAGGTCGTTGTGCGGGTGAGCCATTCCTCGGTCAGTTCCTCGGCCCAGGCACGGATGCGACTGTCCAAAAGCGGGCGTTCCTGGTGGAGCATTTCGAAAGTTTCGAAGAGGTCATCTCCAAAACCCGGCATATCGGCCTCGTCGCCGGTGAAGCGTGCGAGGAACATCAGGTCGAGCACCATGATGTGGTTGAGCGTGCCGTGGATCGAGCCAAAAAACGCACCCCGGTCGCACCGCCGCTCTTCGTCCGTCATGCCGGCGCACAGGCTATAGAGGCGCTCGTTCACCCAGGTGTTGTAGTCTGCCATCAGGCAGGCGTGGTTGCAGTCGATCATGATGCCTGGCCGGCAGCGAGTTCTTTCTTCAGCGTCTGTTTATCGATTTTTCCTATTGGCAGGCGCGGCAGTTCGGCGCGGATCTCGAAGGTCTTGGGAACCTTGTAGTTGGCCAGCCGCTCTCGGCACCAGAGGTTGAGAGCAGCAGCATCCAGCGATGCTCCGGCTTTGACCTCGACAAAGGCATGGCCAACTTCGCCGAAAGCCTCGTCGGGCACGCCCATCACGGCGACCATGCCGGTATCTGGATGTTCCTCGATCGCGATCTCGACTTCGCGGGGATAGATGTTGAAACCGCCGGAGATGAACATTTCCTTGGTCCGCCCGACGATCTCCAGATTCCCGTCTTCCCAGACCTTCACGATATCCCCGGTGCGGAACCAGCCGTCTGCCGTGTAGGCCTCGGCGGTTGCCTGGGGGTCGCGGAAGTAACCGGCCAGAAGCCAGTCGCCACGCGCCTGGATTTCACCCTCTTCTCCGGGGCCGGCTAGGTTGCCCTCCCCATCGGCGACGCGGATATCGAATCCATGATGGGGTTTGCCGATTGTCTGGCTCAGGGCGTCGAAGCTGGTGCCGGGTTCGGTAAAGGTCACATAGAGGCCCAGCTCGGTCATGCCGTAGCTGGTGTGAAGCGCGCAGGGAAGTTCGTTGAGCCGTGCGGTCAGGTCGGCCGCCATCGGCGCGCCGCCCCAGGTCATGAACTTCATGTGCGAGAGATCGCGGGTTTTGAGATCGGGGTGGTTGCCCATCATGTGAAACTGTACGGGTGAGCCCAGGAGATGGTCGATCCGTTCTTCTTCGAGCAGGCGCAGCAGATCGCCAGCCTCAAAACGGTCTTGGAAGACCAGCGTGCCCCCGACGTAGAGGCCATAGACCCCGGTCATGCCGACCCCGGCGATGTGATTGACCGGCATCATGTGCAGGATACGCGGTCGGTCCATCGGCCAGTGTTCGATCTCGACTGCGCCACCGGTCAGCAGGGCCCGATGTTTGACCATGGCGGCCTTGGGCCTGCCGGTGGTGCCTGAGGTAAAGATCAAGACGGCCGTGTCGTCAATCGCGACGGCATCGCGCGCCTTGGTCAGCACCGCATCGGAAATGGCTTCACCCGCTGCTAGAAACTCCGATGCCATGACAGCACCTTCGAGCGGTGCATCAAGCAAGACGACCTGACGGATCGAGGGATTCCCCGCCTTCAGCGCCGTCAGTTCGTCGGCATAGTCGCGGCCATGGATATGGCGAAAGGCGACCAGCACGGTCGGCTCGGTCAGCTCGGTGACATGGCGGAACTCCGGCAACTGGTAGCGCGGGTGATAACCGGTCCAGATCGCGCCGATCTCGGTCACCGCCAGCATCACGGTCAGCCATTCAGTGCTGGGCGGTGTCAGCATCGCGACACGGTCGCCATGGCTGACGCCTGCCGCCAGCAATGCCTTTGCCCAGTGCGCCATGGCGTCATCGAGCGCGCGGTAACTCATCCTGATGTCGTGATGGACGGCAGCCTCGCGCTCGGGTTCGCGCGCGGCGTGGTGGCCGACGCATTGCCCGATCCGCGTGGCATCGACGGGAAGCGCAATCATGCGTCTTCGGCGTCCAGTTCGGCCCATTTTGCGCGGGCCCAGTCTTTCAGGATCAACCCCTGGTCCCAGCGGTCGACCAGTTCGGTCCCGTCTTCGCCCGTGATGCCATAGGGCGGCGGGCCAAGTTCACACAGGAAGTTCAGGATGGCGCCGCCAGGTTTGCGTGCACGCCATTGGCGCATGGCGTCTTCCCACCAGTGGTGGAACAACGCGACCCATTCGGCGTGCTGGGGCCAGTGCACCGCAATCTGGACCTGTTCGCGTGTGGCGATGCGGCCCTGCAACCCGGCACAGCGGGCCAGTACCTTGTCGAACGCTGCCTTGTGGACCTCATCAAGCGGCAGCGTGATCTCGCGGCTCACCACCGCATGGGAAAGGTCGGCGACAATTTCCATTTCCGGCACCAGGTCCATGACCTGCTCGGTAAAGAAGAGATCGTTGGTCAGGGTGTAACGATGTAGCTCGAAGTGCGCTTCGACGCCCATCTCGGCGGCCACTTCCAGCGCGCGCCGGACATAATCGGCACCTTCCTGGGGGGTATAGGGAAAGGCCACGGCGTTGATCGCGACGAACCGGCTGCCCAACTCGTTGGCCATGTCATAGACCGGTTTCATTTCCTCCACGCCGCGGGGGAAAGCGACCAGGATGTTCTCAAGCTCGTAATCGCGGAACAGCGGCTTGGCTTCCTCCACGGTGGGGATGTCGTGCGAAGCCATGTCGATCGACATGCCGTCGTAACCGCCCTCCTTGACCATGCGGAACTTCTCTTCCATCGGCCATTCCATGCCGTCAGGCGCTCGCCGTTCCATCGCCCAGATCGATTGGAAGACCTCGAGTTTGTGTCCCATGCCATTCTCCCTTTTCCTAGGAAACCATAAGCCAGAGCAACATCCAGACAAGGCTTGATGCCAGCGCCAAGGCGCGCGAATGTCGCATTCCAACTTTTGCGGAGTCCGGGCCATGAACGATCTGGTCAGCCAGGAAACGATCGATGCCTATCAGGCCGATGGCGTTGTCTTCATCAAGGGCCTGTTTGCCGACTGGGTTCCGGCCCTGACGCGCGGTGTCGAGCAGAACCTCGATCAGCCCGGGCCGGACGGCAAACTCTACCACGACGACGGCGGCCGGCGTTTCCTCAGCGACTACTGCAACTGGCAGCGCATCCCCGAATACGAGGACTTCCTGAAACACTCGCGCTGCGCCGAACTGGCTGCGGCGCTGATGGAATCAGATACCGCCCGTCTGTTCCATGAACATGTTCTGGTGAAAGACGCCGGCGCCCAGATTCCCACGCCATGGCATCACGACCAGCCCTATTACTGCGTTGATGGCCGCCAGAACGTTTCGATCTGGATTCCGCTCGATCCCATCGCGCGCGAGACCAGCGTCGAGTTTGTCGCGGGCTCGCACCATTGGGAGCAGTTTTTCACACCGGAACGTTTCAACACGCAGCCGCTTTACGGTGAAGCCGATAGCTACGAAAAACTCCCCGACATCGAAGCCAACCGCGATGCCTATGACATCCGTGGTTTCGAACTCGAACCCGGTGATGCCATCTGCTTTCACTACCTCACCGTCCACGGTGCACCTGCCAACCAATCCCTCAACACCCCCCGCCGCGCCGTCTCCGCCCGCTGGATCGGCGATGATGCAAGGTTCGCTGTTCGGCCTGGCAAGACCTCACCACCGTTCCGCGAGGTGATGCTGAAGCCAGGCGACGTGATGGACGCACCGGAGTTTCCGCTGGTTTGGGCGGGGACTGGTTAGGGTTTGCGGCTCGTCACCATTGGCTCACCATAGCAGTGTAGTCCTCGGGTGTGGGGCACGAGTGAGTCGGGTCACGGAGGCATCGAAGCTCCCAATAGAAGGCGCTCTCTATCAAGTTGCTTCCAAACTCGGAACGGCACCATTGATAAGGCAGTGTTTCCTTGGCATTTGCGAAGGCCTCTTCCGAAGTCAGGGATTGATCAAGGGCCTCCTCGGAAAGGGTGTAGGTCCCGGAGCGTTCTGCTTCCATCGTGTCAGTGTTGTATCCGATGAAAATGGATTGGGCTTCCAGCAGAAACAGAACTTTCTCGTCCGAACGAGCGTCATAGCCGGGGAGGGTGCTTGCTTCGAGCACGATGATCTCTTCCCGTAAGTCACCATTGAGAGCACTGACGCGGACAATGTTCTCCTGAACCTCGTAGTCGACGCGTTCGCACATAATTCCAAATCCGAACCAGCAACGGCGGTCGTCCAGATAGACAAGGCAGCTGTCGAAACTCCCGCCTTCCGGACACCCATAGGACCGCTCGCCCAAGACAGGGTTGCCGTTCAGGTACTCGTCATAGCGGATCGCGAGACTGCCTGACGCGACCAGGGCGATGAACAAGACAAATGCGAAAAATCGCTTCATGGTTGTGATCGTGACAGACTCCAACTCTCAAACAAGCCCGTCATGGCCCCACTTGATGGGGCAGAGTTTGGTTCGTCGGAGTTTCTTGCGGAGTCCGAAGGTTTGATCGCAGGCGGAGAATGCACCACCGACCTGATCCCCAGCGAAGGCTGGGGTCCATAACCCCGGTGGGTGAAGGAACGCTCCTGTCCCTGTTTGCCGTACCGAAATTTGGGTCGTGAAAGGGCACAGCGAACTTTCAGCGCTCGTGCGTATGGACCCCAGCCTTCGCTGGGGATCAGGTTGAGCGCTACTCCGCCGCCTGCACCACCCTGGGTCCATAGACCGTTTCGTTGACCTCCGGCCTGCCGATCACGCCGGGCTCCTTCTCATAGACCATCACGGCCATCATGCGCAGGCAATCGCCTTTGACTTCCGACACGCGGTGGACGCTGCGGTCGCCGCGGAAGATGACGAGGCTGGCGGGTGAGCGGGGAATCATGCGGACGAGGTCGCCGCCTTCTTCGGTGATGACCTTGCGCAGGGGGGCGGGGTCGGCGTCGTCGTGGGGCCAGATTTCCGGGGCGATCTCGAACTCGCCGCCTGCTTCGGCATCCTGCAGCATCAGCGTGACGGTGAACTCGTTACCCCGGTCGAAATGCCAGGTCGAGCGGTCGCCATCCTGATAGACGATCACGTTGGCCGGCTGGAACGGATCGTTGTTGAGGTAAAGCTTTTCGATCCCCAGTATTTCGGCGATCACCTTGCGCACGGGCTCCCAGCCATAGAATCGGTGGAGCGGGCCTTCGTCGTTGAAGAGGTCGTAGGCCATCATGCGATAGCTGGCATCGAAGAACATGTTCATCGGCTGGTCATCAGGCCGCTCGGGCATCGGCTTCTGGTTCAGAAAACAGGTCCGATGCGAACGGTTGGTATGGGCCGACGGCAGGGTCGCCGTGGCTTCATCGACCATGGTCTGGCGTGCTTCCTCGGTGATGAAGTTGTCGATCAGGCAGACCTGGTCGCGGTCAATGTCGGCCTTGGCCTTGGTGACCATGGCACGCACGGCGGGGTCGTCGGGCCGGTCGATCGGGGAAAGGTCTAGACGAATCAGATCGGAACCATCGGTGTCGTGGGCCATGGCGGGTCTCCTGCTGGGAAGGTGGGAGATCGTGTCAAGTTATTGGACGATTGTCTAGGTTTCTTCTGCTTCACGTGAAACACGTCCTGACGCATCGTGTCACGACACTGATCTGGATTGTTCATGCGCACCGTTCCCCCAGGCATCACGATTGCCCGCAGCTTTCAGCCGAGCTCCGCCGACACCGCCGCTGCGGTCGGCAATGTCGGGGTCGAGGTGGTCGCTACCGTCACCATGATCCTCTGGGTCGAAGCGACCTGCGGGCCGTTGATCACGCCCTATTTCGATGAGGGCGAGGCCAGTGTCGGGTTCCGTGTCGCGGTCGACCACAC
>JABIUG010000018.1 GCA_018700655.1 Rhodospirillaceae bacterium
ACCGAGTTTCGCGACAGCACAGGCCGGCATGCCGCCGATGCACGTTGCACGACTGTGACCACGGGCGGCTCGGATGATGACGATGCACCGTTGGGTTCAGAGCCTCCGGTTTACGAGCCCGATTATCAGAGCCTGCAGCCATCCGATCCGTTTGCCGCGCTGCCGAAGGTGTCGTGGAGCGAGCTGACGGTCGGTCAGGAGCTCCGCGCCATCGAGACCGGAGCGCTGACGATGCTCGATCTCGGCCGCTACCTTGCGGCTTGCGGCGAGGACAACCCGCTCCATTACGATCTTGCCTATGCACGCCAGCACGGCTTTGCCAGTCCATTCGGTTATGGCATGCAGCAGGGAAGTGCGTTGGCGAGTTATGCCTCGGCATGGCTGGGCGAAGAGCGCGCGCGCAGCTTCCGGGCGCGTTTCCGCGAAGTCTTCTGGCCCGGTGATATCCTGACCTATCGCGGCAGTGTCACTGCCCTGCGTGAAGAGAATGGCCAACGCCTGGTCGAGCTGGAACTCGCCTGCACACGAGCAAGCGACGGTGCGGCTGTCGCCCAGGCCTGGATGACGTTCGACTTAACCCGATAGCCTCACGGCGTTACCAGCTGCGCAACTGCGGGAACGTCTCGCAAGTGATGGAGCTGCCCTCGACCAGGCCTTCGCCACGGTCATAGGGGTCGGAATCGCCGGGCATGTCGAAATAGGTCACATCATCGCCGGCAAAGTTGAGGGACAACGCGCCACGGCGCCGGTTGAGATGGTTGCCGGGTGCGGCATGGAAGGTCCGTGCGTTCCAGACCAGGGCATCGCCGCGCGACATCGCGCAGGTCACGACTTCGGCACCGGGCTCCTGATCGAAGTTTGGCGGCAGGCGTCGTTCGACAATGGCGCCCTCATAGGCCTTGTCGGGATCGAAATGGATTGAACGGTAGACTTCCGGGCTGACATGCGAGCCCCGGGCAAAGCGCAGCGCGGTTTCCACCGGGATGTCATCAAGCGCGATCCAGCAGTTGATGATCTGTGTGCCGTGGAGCGCGTAATAGGAGAGATCCTGATGCCAGGGTGTCGAGGCACTGCGGCAGCCTGGATGTTTGAGCAGTAGGAAATCGTAGAAGAGATTGAGCTTGCTGGTTTCCAGGATGCTGCCGAAGAGATCGGGCACATGGGATTCGAAGATGACCTTGCGGAACAGCGGGTTTTTCTTCCACATCATCGAAGCGTACTGGAAAGCGCCGTCATCGCCGTCACCCAGGACCACGACATTGGCGGGGTCGTGGTCGGCTTCCTTGTCGGCATAAAGCGCGATCGCGTCCTCGACGACCGCAAGCCAGTCCTCTTCCAGCGCGCCGCGCAGACAAATCACACCATCGCGCTGGTACGCGGCAATGGCATCGTGTCCTGCCTGGTTTTTTGATAATGGCGAAAAAACCTGGACGTCACCCATCGTCTCGGGTGCACGTTGTTCGACTGCGGCCATGCTCATCTCCCTTTGTCGCTGGGCGATGTTAGCGTTATCTCAAGGTCGTACAAGCCTGACGGGCGTTGACGCCGAGATCACAGCTTTGCCAGAACGGCTTGCAGCACATGGATCACGCACCATCTAGGGCGCAGGGACTGGAGAAAACATCATGCGAAAGACATTGATGGGTCTGGGCAGCGCTCTGCTGCTGACCGCCCTGGTACTGGTGCTGCGCGACAGCAGCCAGTCGATTGCCGAACTCTGGGTCTCGATCGATCCCAACAGCCTGGTCGGCTTCGGCGCCTTGATCGAAAAGAAGGTCGATCCCGATCTCTGGACCCGCTTTGTGCTGCCCTTGCTGAAGGAACCGGCCTGGCTGGCGCCCCTGGTACCGGGCATCCTCCTGCTGCTGGCTGGTCGCCCATGGAAACGCAGCAGCGCGACAGACGCCGAGGCTGAATCCCAAACCGCCTGAGGGCTGTCCTCGCAGCGATTCCGCTCTAGCATGGTCACCCGGTCTCAGAGCGGAGTGGTCATCATGCCCGATCTTGAAGTTCGTCCCTATTCCACCGCCGTTGGCGCTGAGGTCCTCGGCGTGGATCTCTCGCAGCCCCTCGACAATGCGACCTGGGCGGCGATCCAGGATGCCTTCCACAAACATCTGGTGCTGTTCTTTCGCGATCAGGATCTGACGCCCGAGGAGCAGATCGCCTTTTCGCGGCATTTCGGCGATCTCGAGGATTACCCCTATGTCCACGGAATCGACGGTCATCCTGAACTGATCGAGATCGTGAAGACGCCTGACGAGGTCCGAAATTTTGGCCACGACTGGCATGCCGACATGACCTTTCGCGAGCAACCGCCACTGGGTGCGGTGCTTTACGCGATCGAGATTCCCCCGGTCGGTGGCGACACCCTGTTTGCCAACATGTATCTCGCCTGGGAGACCCTGTCGGACGGCATGAAGGCGATGCTCTCGCAGGTTCGCGGCCTGCATGATTCCTCCGACCCGTCCTACCATTCGCAGAACTTCGCGGGCATGAGCATGCGCGAGAAGGAAGGCGGCAAACGGCAGGTGACGGCCCATCCGTTCAGCCAGGTCCATCCGGTGACCGGGCGAACCTCCCTAATGATCTCGCCTTCCTACTGCTTCGAGATCGAAGGCATGACGCCGGACGAAAGCCGCATGATCCTCGAACACCTCAAGGCCCACGCAACCCAGGACATCTTCAGCTGCCGCTTTCGCTGGAAGCCCGGCAGCGTGGTCGTGTGGGACAATCGCTGCCTGATGCATCAGGCGCTCGAGGATGACCTCGGCGCCATGTTCGGTGGCCAGGGTTTCCGGCGCGTGATGCGCCGCGCGACCATCCGGAACTAAAGCCCGATCGGCTCATGTCGACGCGCCCTGACAGGTTCATGCTCCAGGGTTCTTCACCGCCCGGTGCGCTCGTGCCACTTGGGCTGTTCACAGATCGCGCCAAGGAATTCGACCATGGTGTGGGCGCCCAGATAGGACGTGATGCCGGTGCCGATATCGAGTTGTGGGTTGACCTCGACAAAGTCGAAACCCACGACCTCCATGCGCTGGGCGATGGCACGGAGAATGTCGCGCAGCTCCTGATAGGTCATGCCCCCGGGTTCGGCTGAAACACAGCCCGGAATCAGCGGCATGTCGAAGACATCGACATCGATCGAGACATAAACCTTCTCGTCCTTGGGCAGGGTGTCGAACACAAACCCGGACGGGCCGTGGCGATAGACCTCGTCCATGGTGACGATACGGCTGCCCTCTGCACGGGCATCGATGAACTCCTGCATGGTGCTGCGCAGACTGCGAATGCCGATCTGCGTGAGCGACAGCACGTGCTCCATGGGTTTGATGTGCCGGAAGGCGTGCCCGTTGGTGAAACGCAGGTCATGGACAAAGGGCTGGTAGTCCATGTGCGCATCGAAATGGAGCACATGCATCGGCTCCTTGAAGGCACGCACGATCGGATAGGTGATGGCGTGGTCACCGCCGATGATGACGGGCATGGCGCCACGATCAAGGATGCCTTCGACGTCAGCCGTGATGTTGTCGAAGGTCTGGACGATGCCGGTTCCCCTGACATCGGTGTCGCCGACATCGATGATGCGCCGGTTCTCGGTTTCCCAGAGCAGATAGTTCCGGTCGGTCAGGACGTTGTAGTAGCCCGATGAACCGAACCGCAGCGAATGCTCCCGGATGGAGCGCGGCGCAAAGCGTGAACCGGCCATAAAGGGTGAACCCTCATCGGTCGGCACGCCCAGGATCGCGATATCGGCGTCGAGGGTTCCGATATCGTCGCAGTAGTCCTGCCGCAGGAAGGTCGGCACCCCGGAATACGGCGCGTTGTAACGGCCTGGTGCGCCACGCATGTTGACTTGCATAGGGTGTTCCTTTTCTCAGAGTCGGCGATAAACGAAGAACCAGCCCGCAGGCTCCAACGGTTCAAAGAACTTGTCGAGTTCCTTCTCGACCAGGACCAGCTTTCCGTCCGCAACCAGGACATCAAGCGCTGCCTTGAACCCCTGTGTTTCCCAGATGTCGACGTGGACTGAAAACGAGATCAGGCCGCCCGGCCGGAGCAACCGGACCAGCTCGTCGAACGGTTCGGGACCGACATGGCCACAGGTGAATGTGCCCGACGAGGCCATGCCGTCGTAACAGGCATCGGGCAGATCGATGGGTTTCGTGAGATCCGCACGGATCAGGTTGCGATAGATACCGCGCGCCCTTGCCTTGCCCAGCATCTCATCGGTCAGATCAACACCATCGACGTTGCCGAAGCCCCGTTCATGGAGATGGTCGCTGGTCAGTCCGGTGCCACAACCGACATCGAGAATTTCCGCGCTGGTGTCACCCAGATGGCGTGTCAGGCGCTCGGCCACCAGACGCGGAGAGCAATAGCCCAGCTCGCCGACCATGTAGCCTTCATAATCATCGGCCCACAGTTTGTAGAACGCCTGGGCATCATCGCTGTCTTTGAGGCCATAGGCACCGCTGACAAAGGCATCCTTGGTGAGGTCGATGGGCTTATCTGTCATGGTGTCACTGCTCTTTTCAATACGTTCGACGTGACAGCGATGGTGGCGTGTCGGCTTGCGCCATGCAAGAACGCAGCCGATCAGGAGAGGAACCATGACCGCAACGGTGATCCGGCACGAAGACCACGAAGAAGTGCCCTGGAACAATGGCCTTGGCGTGACACGCGAAGTCGCCAACGCCTACCGCCCTGATGGCACGCTGATCTGGCGCATCAGTCTGGCGACGATCGACAAGGACGGCGCCTTCTCCGACTTCTCGGGCGCCAAGCGCATCCAGATCCTGCTCACCGGCGGGGGCTTTGTTCTCGATTTCGCCGAGCATGGCAGCGCCGAGATGACCAGGCCGTTCAATCCCGTCACCTTCGAGGGCAGCTGGTCGACATCGGCGCGAAACGTCAACGGTTCAAACCAGGTCCTCAACCTTGTGACTGCCGGGCGATATGCAGACGGTCGTGTTGAGGTTCTGGAAGTCGACCCAAACGGCCTGCAGCTTGCCAAAGGCGACACATTGCGGCTGTTCCACGTGCTGACCGGCGCCCTGGAAGCAGAGGTCGACGGCGAAACCTTGACGATAAAACAAGGCGAGACCTTGCGCATGGAAGACAGCGCAAGCACAGGACATGCCGTGCCTGCCGATGGGCAAGCCCTGGTCTATCGGATCGATATCGCGCTTGCTTAAGTTCCGCCGTCAAGCTGGAATGCTTGGCACGATCAGGAACAATTCGGGAGAACAGCCATGAGCGGACCGCAGTTCGCGCGGGATGCAGATGCCGGGGAAGTCGCCGCCAGCCTCGAAGAATTCGGCTATGCGATTGTACGCAACCTTGCCGAACCCGAGATGCTTGCGCGGCTGAACGCCGATTTTGATCCCCATGTCGATGCGGTGTCGTTGGGCAAGACCGACTTTGCCTGTGACAAGACCAAGCGCATCAACAACCTGATCGCAAAATCGAAGGCCTGCCAGGAACTCGCGCTCGATTCCCTGGTTATGGACGTGTGCGATGCCGTCCTGCTGCCCTATTGCGCGCGCTACCATCTCCATGTGACCGCACTGATCGAGCTGCAACCCGGGCAGGGCCAGCAGGTGCTTCACCACGATGGCGGCATCTACCCCGTGAGGTTCCCCTCGATCCCCACAACCCTGGCAACGATCTGGGCATGTAACGATTTCACGGCTGAAAATGGTGGAACCCTGATCGCCCCGGGCAGTCACCGCTGGGCCCACGAGCGCGAGCCCAAACCAGAAGAGGTGATCGCTGCAGAGATGCCGGCCGGTTCGGCTCTGATCTACA
>JABIUG010000146.1 GCA_018700655.1 Rhodospirillaceae bacterium
GCATCCTGGTCGCCAACCGTGGCGAGATCGCCTGCCGTATCTTCCGGACCGTGAAGTCGATGGGACTGGAATCCGTGGCGGTCTATTCAGACGCCGACAAGGACGCACTCCACGTCCAGGCAGCAGATCAGGGCTTCCGCCTCGGGCCGCCACCGGCTGTCGAGAGTTACCTCGCCATCGACCGCATTCTAGCAGCAGCACAGGAGACAGGCGCCGACGCCATTCATCCCGGCTACGGCTTTCTCTCCGAAAACGCCGGTTTTGCCGACGCCTGTGCGGCCGCCGGTCTTTTTTTCATCGGCCCCTCGCCCGCCACAATACGGGCCATGGGCTCCAAGAGTGCCGCCAAGGCATTGATGGAAAACGCCGGCGTACCTCTGGTGCCCGGCTACCACGGCGACGATCAAGGCGACGACGCACTCAAGAGCGCCGCCGATGGCATTGGCTACCCCCTGCTCGTCAAAGCCTCGTTGGGAGGCGGAGGACGCGGGATGCGTATTGTGCGCGACCCCGCCGATCTTCCTGAGGCGATTGCCTCTGCCAGGCGCGAGGCCAGGGCGGCCTTCGGCGACGATCACCTGCTGCTGGAGCGTTATCTCGAGCATGCCCGCCACGTCGAGGTCCAGGTGTTCGGCGACGAGCACGGCAACCTGGTGCACATGTTCGAACGCGATTGTTCCATCCAGCGGCGTTACCAGAAGGTTATCGAGGAAGCGCCTGCCGCCTGGTTGCCGACCGACCGGCGCGAGCGGCTTCATGCCGCAGCGCTCGATGCCGCCCGTGCGGTCGACTATGTCAACGCCGGGACCGTGGAGTTCATCGTTGCCGGCGACGATGCCTTCTTCATGGAGATGAACACACGCCTGCAGGTCGAACACCCGGTCACCGAAGCGGTCACGGGCCTCGACCTCGTCGAATGGCAGATTCGCATCGCCGGTTGCGAAACGCTGCCCCTCGCTCAGGATGCGATTGTCTGCAACGGCCATGCCTTCGAAGCCCGCCTCAACGCCGAGGACCCGCGACGCGGCTTCCGTCCGGCGAGCGGGCTGCTCAATTACTTCAACATGCCTGATGGTCAGGACGGCATACGGCTGGATTCAGGATTTGCGGAGACCAGCGACGTTCCGCCCTTCTACGATTCCATGTTTGCCAAGATCATCGTCCATGAAAAGGACCGTGCCCGGGCCCTGCAGAAACTCTGCGCGACGCTTGCGAGCGTCGATGTCGCAGGCATCGCCACAAACCGGCAGTTTCTAGCCGAGATCGCCGCCCATCCCGTGTTCACGAACGACGAACACGACACCGATTTTGTGTCTGCACATGTTGCTCAGGCCTCACCGGCCTCCAATCTCGCCGTCGCGGTCGCAGCCCTTGCCGTCGTTGAAGACAGGAAGCCCGAAACAGCGCGCAGCGGTCGCGGCAGCTCGGGAGCGCCCTGGGGTACGGCCAGCGGCTGGCGTTCGTTGCTGCCCCCTGCTCCCCTGGCAGAGGTCACGCTCCATGACGGGATCGGCGCGCGGCATGTCCGGTTCGAAAAGAGCGCGCCCATGAACCATGACATTCCCGGTGCCACGCATTCTTGCCGCGCCCATGTGGGCGAAGATTGTCTGGACCTCTCGTTTGCGTTTTCCCATGACGGTCCCGGCTTCGTGGTCGATGTCGGCCAGGGGCCCCTCCACGGACTGGCAATAGCCGGAGAGCACATGACCCTTCTGACAAGGGATGAAGAGGTCGTGTTCCACATCATCGACCCCTATGGCGCACCCGACAGCGTTGCGTCCGGCGGCGGCAGGCTGCTGGCGCCCGTGCCCGGTGCGGTCGCGGCGGTTCATGTTACCCAGGGTGATGCGGTCAAGGCCGGCACGGCACTGGTGGTTGTCGAAGCGATGAAGATGGAACATGCGATTGTGGCGCCGCACGATGGTATCGTCGCGCATGTCCGATACGCCGTCGGCGATCTGGTTGCCGAGGGCGCTGAACTTGTGGTGCTGGAGGCCGCCTCGCAATGACCCTTGCCAATGCACCTGCCGGTCTTGATTTCGATATGGGCGAAACCGCCGACATGCTGCGCGACAGCGTGCGCAGTTTTGCCGATGACCGGATCGCGCCGCTTGCCGCCGAGATCGACCGCGAAGACCGCTTCCCGCGTGAGCTCTGGCCCGAGATGGGTGCCCTTGGCCTCCACGGCATCACGGTCGAGGAGGAATGGGGCGGTTCGGGCATGGGTTATCTCGAGCACTGCGTGGCGGTCGAGGAGATCTCGCGCGCCTCGGCCTCGGTGGGATTGTCTTATGGTGCCCATTCGAATCTCTGCATCAACCAGCTTCGCCGCTGGGGCACGGACGAGCAGAAAAGCCGTCACCTGCCCAGGCTGATCTCGGGTGAACATCTGGGCGGTCTCGCGATGTCGGAGCCCGGTGCAGGCTCGGACGTCGTCTCGATGCGGCTGCGCGCCGAAAAGCGCGGCGACCGCTACGTTCTGAACGGCACCAAGCTATGGATCACCAACGGTCCCGGCGGCGATCTCCTGATCGTCTATGCCAAGACTGACCCGGGCGCGGGCAAGCGCGGCATTACTGCATTCCTGATCGACACCACGACGCAGGGTTTTTCCACGACGCGCAAGATCGACAAGCTGGGCATGCGGGGTTCCGATACCGGCGAACTGGTCTTCGAGAACGTCGAGGTGCCGCAAGATAATGTCCTGGGCGAAGTCGGCGGCGGTGTCCGGGTTCTGATGTCTGGGCTCGACTTCGAGCGCGCCGTCCTGGCTGCCGGCCCCTTAGGCATCATGCAGGCCGCACTCGACACGGTGTTGCCCTATATTCACGAGCGCGAGCAGTTCGGTGCACCGATCGGCAGTTTCCAGCTGGTTCAGGGCAAGCTCGCCGACATGTATGTCGCGATGAATTCCTCGCGCGCCTATGTCTATGCCGTTGCGCGCGCCTGCGATGCCGGGCGCGTCACGCGCGAGGATGCCGCCGGCGCCATTCTTTATGCCGCCGAACAGGCCACGAAGGTCGCGCTCGACGCGATCCAGCTGCTGGGCGGCAACGGTTACACCAACGACTACCCGACCGGCCGCCTGCTGCGTGACGCCAAGCTCTACGAGATCGGCGCCGGCACCTCCGAGATTCGACGCATGCTGATCGGCCGTGAACTCTTTGAAAAATCTTCCTGACACCATGGCATGCAACAGGGAACCATCATGACAGACCGAGACACCGTCCTGGCAGCCCGCAACGGCCTCTCACACGTCAAGTCCGATGCGGACGCCCCGCTCTGGCATCGCATCATTCCCGAAGTTTTCGCAGAGACCGTCGCGAAGTTTGGCGACCGGGATGCCGCCGTCTTCACCGAGCAGGGCGAACGCTGGAGCTGGAAGGAACTTGGCGCAAAAGTCGATGCCCTTGCCGCGGGGCTTCTGGCGCTTGGCCTGCAAAAGGGTGACCGCATCGGCATCTGGTCGCCCAACCGGCCGGAATGGCTGCTGATCCAGTTTGCCTCGGCCCGAGCCGGTCTTGTGCTCGTCAACATCAACCCCGCCTACCGTCTGACCGAGCTGGAGTACGCCCTCAACAAGGTCGGCTGCCGCGCCCTGCTCAGTGCCGAAGCATTCAAGAGTTCGGACTATCTGGGCATGATCCGCGAGCTGGCCCCCGAGCTGGGGCAGGCAACGCCCGGCGATCTCCACGCAGCACGCCTACCCGAGCTTCGCATGGTGATCGCCACCGGTGAGGCGCAGCACCCCGGCATGCTGCGTTTCGTCGATGTCATGGCAATGGGTGAAGGCGCCGATCTCACGGCGCTGGGCGCTGTCACCGCGAGCCTGGCTCCCGACGACGCGATCAACATCCAGTTCACCAGCGGCACGACCGGCACACCCAAAGGCGCGACGCTTTCCCACGTCAACATCCTCAACAATGGCCGTTTTACCGTGGAGCGCCTGCATTTCAGCGAAAACGACCGGCTCTGCATTCCCGTCCCGCTCTACCACTGTTTCGGCATGGTGATGGGCACACTGGGAAGCGTCACGACCGGTGCGACCATGGTCTTTCCGAGCGAAGGCTTTGAGCCTGCCTCCACCCTGCAGGCCATCACCGACGAACACTGCACGACGGTTTATGGTGTGCCCACCATGTTTGCCGCCATGATCGACCATCCCGACTTCGAAAGCACCGACACCTCAAGCCTTCGCACCGGCATCATGGCGGGTTCGCCCTGCCCGATCGAACTGATGAAACGTGTCGTTGCCGATATGGGCGTTGCCGAAGTCACGATCGCCTATGGCATGACCGAAACCAGTCCTGTCTCTTTCCAGAGCCACACCGACGACCCGATCGACCGGCGCGTCACCACGGTCGGGCGGGTCCATCCCCATGTCGAGGTCAAGATCGCCGACCCCGAAACCGGCGCCACCATGCCGATTGGTGAAGCCGGCGAGATCCTCACCGGCGGTTATTCCGTGATGCTGGGTTATTGGGGCGACCCGGAAAACACCGCTGCATCAATCGATGCCGACGGTTTCATGCATTCGGGCGACCTGGGCACCATCGATGCCCAGGGTTACGCCAACATCGTCGGGCGCGTGAAGGACATGGTCGTGCGCGGCGGCGAAAATGTTTATCCCCGCGAGATCGAGGAGTACCTCTATCGCCACCCGGCGGTCGCTATGGTCCAGGCGTTCGGTGTGCCCGACGAAAAAATGGGCGAAGAGATCGCCGTCTGGATTGTCCTGCGCGAAGGCCAGACAGCCACACCAGAGGAAATCATCGACTTCTGCCGCGGCCAGATCGCCCACTTCAAGATCCCGCGTTACATCGAGTTCGTCGACGAAGTGCCCATGACCGTCACCGGCAAGGCCCAGAAGTTCCGCATGCGCGAAGCCATGGTCGAAAAGCTGGGCCTGACCGAGACCCGGACCGCCTGATAAGGGCGGGCGTCAGTCAGCTCAACGGTTTCTGCCACTCCATGATCAGAAACCACGGAACACGCCGGTATTGCTCCAGCTGCTCCTGATCGCCATCCCGGGGCATGGGTTCCTCGAAATGGGTCAGCGACTGTCCCGCGCCAAGCAGGCTTTGTATATAGGACGACAGCGGCCTGTGGACCTGACGGATGGTGTTGTCGAGCCAGTCGACCCAGGCGTCGCGGGTCGCGAGATAATCGTCGACCGAGACCTGCAGGCGGCCGGTATCATCCTGCGACCACTCCGTCGGCAGAACAGACGAAAACATGCTCGTGAGATTGGCGATCAGCAGCGTACCGCCCGGGCGCAGAACACGGACCATCTCGGTGATGGCAGCTTCGGCGTCGAGGATATCGATCAGGGTCAGGTAACTGACGACAAGATCGAACGCGGCATCGTCAAACGGCAATGCTTCGGCCCGTTCTGGCCGGTAATCACCTGCGGCGTCATACCTGCGTGCCTGATCGAGAAGCGCGTCCACAGGATCGATCCCGACGGTCTCAATCCCCTCGGCCTGCAGCATGCGGCAGAACCGGCCCTCACCACAGCCGACATCGAGCGCATTCGAGAACCCACCACGCCGGACACGCGCCAACATCGGCGCGTCGAGCACTGCGACCCGCCCCCAGTCACCGCCGTCACCCAGATGCGCGATCCAGGCCTTGGCTGATATTTCCCAGTCCAGGCTCAAGCAACCGCTCCCCTCTGTTCACAAAGCTCCGACGATCACTGCTGGAAAGCGAAGCTGGCTTCGAACGGCTCGCGTTGCGGATTGCCCAGAATGTAATCTGCCGCCCGTGAGGCGATCATCTGGGTCGGAGAGTTGAGGTTGGCGCTGACCACGCGCGGCATGACCGAGGCATCGACCACACGCAGGCTCTCCATGCCGTGGACCCGCAACTCCGCATCCACCACAGCTCCGGCATCGTTACCCATGCGACAGGTGCCACAGGGGTGGAAATCGGTCCTCACCTCGTTACGCACGAGTTCCTCAAGTTCCTTGTCGGTCTTGGCATCGGCGTGCGCGCCCAGTTCCTTGCCATAGAGTTCCGCAAAGGCCGGCTGCGAAACAAGGTCGCGCATCTTCTTGACGCCTTCGACCAGTTCCCCGAGGTCAAACGGGTCTTTCAGATAGTCGAAATGCAGGGCGGGTTTGTCGCCCGGATTGGCCGACTTCAGTGCCAAATGGCCACTGCTCCTGGGGCGCAGTTGATCGATCTGAATGTTGAAGGCCTGAAGCAGCTTGATCTTCTCACCCTGATACTCATAACCCGTGGGGCCCAGATGATATTGCAGGTTGGGATAGTCGACCTCGTCATTGCCCCGGACCAGACCACCGGCCTCGTAGATGTTCGAGGAAGCCGGGCCGGTGCGGGTCAACATCCACTGGGCACCGGCCATGAGCTTGTTGAACGGCTGATCCACGCGGTGCATGGGGAAGGACTTTCTGCACGTGAACTGAAGCGCGACGGCAGCATGATCCTGCAGGTTCTGGCCCACACCGGCCAGATCAAGCCGGGTTTCGATGCCCATGGCACGCAGATGGTCAGCCGGACCAATGCCCGAAAGCATCAGTGTCTGGGGTGAGTTGATCGCTCCGCCCGATAGGATGACTTCCTTCTCGGCCTCGACGCTGTGGCGCTCCCCCCTGTGCTCAAAGACGATGCCCGAGGCGCGGTTGCCATCCACGATGATGTTCTGAACCATCGCGCCGGTCTTCAGGGTGAGGTTGCCGCGCGAGAGTGCAGGTTTCAGATGGGCGACAGCGGCGCTGCAGCGACTACCGTTGCGGATAGTGCTGTCCAGTCGGGCAACACCTTCCGGTTGAAAGCCGTTCAGGTCTTCCGAGCGTCCCTGGCCGGAACTGGTA
>JABIUG010000147.1 GCA_018700655.1 Rhodospirillaceae bacterium
GGCGCTGCCCGCCCGAAAGCGAGACGCCGCGTTCGCCGACAAGCGTGCCGTAACCGGTCGGGAGCTTCTTGATGTAGTTGTGCAACTGGGCTGCCGCGGAAGAACGCTCGATGCTGCTGCGCCCGGCCCACGGATCGCCATAGGCGACATTGTGATCGACGCTGGCTGTGAACAGGAAAGGTTGCTGCTGCACAATGCTGACTGACTGGCGCAAGGATTCCAGCGTCACGTCACGCAAATCCTGTCCGTCGAACGTGATACGGCCCGCAGATACGTCGTAATAACGTGCGATCAGGTGGGCGATGGTGCTTTTGCCCGCACCCGGTGGCCCGACGATGCCGACCGTCTTGCCCGGCCGGATCTCGAGATTGATGCCGGTCAGCGTGCGGTGGTCGCGGGCCGATGCCGGATAGGCGAAATCGACATCCTCGAAACGAAGAACACCATCGGTGATCGCAAGCGGCCTGGCGTCGGCGCTGTCGGCGATGCTGGGTTCGAGATCGAGCACGTTGAACAGGCGACCGCCGCAGGTCGAGGCCCGTGCGATCGAGTTGATCATCCAGCCGATCTGGCGCACCGGCATCTGCAGGATCGTCATGAACGCCAGGCATTCGGCCAGTTCGCCCAGCGTGATCTCGCCTTCCATCGCCTTTTCGCCGCCGATCCACAGGACCAGACCCATCGAACAGAAATAGACGAAGGTCATGCTGGTGGTGCTGCGCACGAACAGGGCGATGCGACGGTGCGACATCGCCAGCGCCTTGGCCGAGATGATGTCGTAACGCTGGAGTTCGAAGACCTGCGAGGCAAAGGCGCGCACAACGCGAATGCCGCCCAGATTCTCTTCCATCACCTTGGTCAGCGTCGACAGTTCTTCCTGCAGGGCAAGCCAGGTGTCGCGCAGCTTGAGCCGGGCAATCGACGCGGTGAGGCCGACGACCGGAACAAACGACAGGGAAAGCAGCCCGAGCACGACATCGATCTGCAGCAGGGTGATGGCGCCGCCGGTGATCAGCACGCTTAGCAGGATAAACCGCAGGATGCCGGTATCGACCCACAGGCGCACCCCTTCGATATCGAGAATGCCGCGGGTCATCAGGTCGCCGGAATGGACCTTATCGTGCCAGGAAAGGCTCAGGCGCTGGATCTGCTTGTAGTAGGCCATGCGAAGGTCGTAACCGATGATCTGCCCAACCGCCTCGCCCTGATAGTTCTGCATCATGGTGCAGAAGCCGCGTGCCGTGCTGGCGCCAATCAACAACAAGGCCGTTGTCAGCAAGGCTTCTTCGGCTTTGGCGCGGGCAACTGTTTCGCCCGCGGCGCCCAGAAGGCCCTGGGCCTCATCGACGGCCTGGCCAAGAAACTGAGGAACAAAGAGCTGGAAGGTGCCGGCCAGCAGAGTTGCCGTGATCGCCACGGCCATACGCCAGCGATTCTGAAACGCCATCGCACTGATCCGCCACAGCACGCCGGCATCGACTTTCGAGACGTCGATCTTGTAGCGACCATCGAAATGCAGATCGAGGCGCTTGTTGGCGGAATCGGCGGCAACGGTCACGAACGAGACTTTCAGATAGGCCGGACAACACGCCTCTGGCGCGTCGAACTGGTCGGGTTTCTTTGGTTGATCAGGAAACCTCACCATAACCTGTACGTTGCACGCTCGCCAAGACAGACGACGGCATGGCTGATGCATCATCGGTGCATGGATTGGCGAACACGGCAGCCCATGAATGTCCCGAATACCAAAAGCTCTGAAAATCCTGTTGCACGGCAGCCTGATAAATGAATAACTGGATATGAAAATTCATTTTCGGATCAATTGACGCCATGGCCGTCACTGCCGCACCGACAGAGCCGGGTCAGGAAGCACACGCAAATCACAGCGTAGGCAGCGAACTGCGCGCCCTGCGCAAGGCACGTGGGCTGACGATTGCCGAGCTGGCACTGGCGCTTGGCCGATCGGTAGGCTGGCTCAGCCAAGTTGAGCGAGGCGTCAACGAACCCGCCATCCGTGACCTGCGCCGAGCCGCCGAATTCTTCGGGCTTCCGATGGGGTTCTTCTTCCACAATGACGATGCTCCTTCCCAGGAACTGGGCATTGTCGTGCGTGCTGCAACGCGGCGCCCCCTGGGTAACAACGAGGAAGGCCTGGTCGAGGAACTGCTCTCGCCGGATCTCACGGGTGGTTATGAAGTCGTACGTTCGGTCTTTGCCCCAGGTGCTGAACTGGCCGAGCGTGTCACGCGTCGAACGGAAGAATTCGGCTACATCATCGCTGGTACATTCGACATGGAAATCAGCGGAACCTGGTTCTGTCTGGAGCCCGGCGACAGTTTTCGTTTCAAGGAAGAGCCTTATCGCTGGCGCAATGCCGGCGAGGTCGAGGCCGTTGTGATCTGGATCATCTCGCCACCGATCTACTGATGGGCGAGCAAGGAGGAATGAATCATGGTTGATCTCCCAAGCACGGCACGGGTCGTGGTCATCGGCGGTGGCGTTGTCGGCGCCTCCTGTCTCTACCATCTCGCCAAGGCAGGCTGGAGCGACAGCCTGCTGCTGGAAAAGAACGAGCTGACATCAGGTTCGACCTGGCATGCCGCGGGCAACGTTCCGACCTTCTCGGCAAGCTGGTCGGTCATGAACATGCAGCGTTATTCGACCGAGCTTTATCGCGGCCTGGCCGAAGCGGTCGACTACCCGATGAACTATCACGTCACCGGCTCGATCCGCCTGGCCCATTCGGCCAACCGCATGCTGGAGTTCGAGCGGGTCTGCAGCATGGGCCGGTACCAGGGCATGGACGTGAAGATGTGCACGAACGACGAGCTCAAGGAACTCTACCCGTTCCTGGAAACCCATGATCTCGAAGGCGGCCTGTTCGACCCCTATGACGGTGATATCGACCCCGCCCAGTTGACCCAGGCGCTGGCCAAAGGTTCGCGCGATCTCGGCGCAAAGGTGGTGCGCTTCTGCCCCGTTACCGGTGTCCGCCGCGCAGATGGCGAATGGGTCATCGAAACCGAACAGGGCGAAGTGCGATGCCAGTATGTCGTCAACGCCGCCGGCTACCGTGCCGGGGAGGTCGGCGCGATGTTCGGCCGCGACGTACCCTGTGTCTCGATGTCGCACCAATACATGCTGACCGAACAGATCCCCGAACTAGAGGCCTACGGCACCGAGACCGGCAAAAAACTCCCGCTTCTGCGCGATGTCGACAGCAGCTATTACCTGCGCCAGGAGAAGTTCGGCCTGAACCTCGGGCCCTATGAGCGTAACTGCAAGGCGCACTGGGTCAGCGAGGACGACCCGATGCCCGATGACTTCTCGTTCCAGCTCTACCCCGACGACCTGGAGCGCCTGGAATGGTACATCGAAGACGCCATGGCCCGCGTACCGCTGCTGGCAACCGGTGGGGTGAGCCGTGTGATCAACGGCCCGATCCCCTATGCGCCTGACGGCAATCCGCTTGTCGGTCCGATGCCGGGCGTGCCCGATGCCTTCGAAGCCTGTGTCTTTACCTTCGGCATTGCCCAGGGCGGCGGTGCGGGCAAGGTGCTGGCCGAGTGGGTGACCCAAGGCGCGACCGAGTGGGACATGTGGTCGTGCGACCCCCGCCGTTTCACCGACTATGCCGACCGTGACCATGCCATCGCCAAGGCCAAAGAGATCTATGGCTACGAATACGCGATGCATTTTCCCTATCACGCCTGGCCCGCAGGCCGCGACAAGCGCCTGTCGCCGATTCATGAGACGGTCAAGGAGATGGGCGGTCAGATGGGCGCCTATGGCGGCTGGGAGCGGGCCAACTGGTTCGCGCAGGCCGGCGACGACACGTCCGAAGAGTCGACCCAGACCTGGACGCGCGAGGGTCCCTGGTTCCAGCGCATCAAGGAAGAATGCCTCGCAGTTCGCGACACCGTGGGCGTGCTCGATCTCGCGGGTTTTTCCTGGTTCCACCTGAAAGGCGAAGGTTCCAAGGACTGGCTGCGCGGCATGATCACCGGCGGCATCCCCAAGATCGGCCGCCTCGGCCTGGGTTACTTTGCCGACGACGAAGGCCGGATCATCACCGAGCTCTCGATCCTTCGCCTCGACGAGGACGAAATGTACCTGATTAGCGCCGGAGCGGCCCAATGGCACGACCGCGACTGGCTGGTCCGCCACATTCCCGAAGGCTCCGACATCACGCTCACCAACCAGACCGGCGAGCGCTGCTGCCAGATCGTCTCTGGCCCGAATTCGCGGGCGCTGTTTGCCGAGATCAGCGATGCCGACGTCACGCTACCCTGGCTGACCTTCCAGAAAGCGAACATTGCAGGCTGCGAGGTCTTCCTGATCCGCGTGAGTTACGCCGGCGCGCTGGGCTGGGAAATCCACAGCCAGGCAGCCGACACACCCAAGGTCTATGCCGCCCTGACAGAAGCCGGCAAAAACCATGGCCTCAGGCCGTTCGGCATGTTCGCCCTCAATAGCCTGCGCCTGGAGAAAGGTTATCGCGCCTGGAAAGGCGACCTTTCGACCGACTACACGATCCTGCAGGGCGGCCTCGACCGCTTCGTGAAGTGGGACAAGGACGCCTTCAAGGGCAAGGCCGCGCTGGAGAACGAACGCCAGCAGGGCGTGAAGAAGCGGTTCTCCACCCTTGTGGTCGACGCCGGGGAATACGATGCGCCCTATATGTCGGTGATCTGGAAGGGAGACGAGATGGTCGGCGAGACGACATCGGGCGGCTGGGGCCATCGGATCGAGAAGTCGATCGCGCTGGCCATGCTGCGCTCCGACCTCGCAGAGCCAGGCACCGAGGTCGAAATCGAAATGTATGGCAAGCGCTACAGCGCCACCGTGCAACC
>JABIUG010000148.1 GCA_018700655.1 Rhodospirillaceae bacterium
CTGAAAATTTGGTGATCGATCAAAAATGACCTGAAATCGGAGATCTCGGTCCCTGCCCACGATGAGCAGGGGCAGCTGCCCCGGCCGCTTTATCAATCTTAAATCCGACGAATCATCAATGTCTCCAAGGCGACCATAGAGAGGCAATGGGATGGTGACTTCGCCGCGCGGAACCCGGCCATGAAAGGAAACAATGAAGCCCTTTTCTCGCTGTCCCTGTCTCCACTCATCTTCGAGCGCCTGGGCCTTCCACCGTTGGCCGCGCATTTCGAAGCGCTCTGCTAAAACTGCTGGCGCATAGAGGTAGGGCACCGGCAATTGAGCAGGTGCAAACGCAAAGCCATAGCCCGGGGGATTTTCGGCATCAGCCCTTTGGCGGCTGTGATCGCGCAGCTGTTGCTGGATTCGTTCCAGCCGGTAGCGCTGCAGGCGTTCCTTATCGATCTCGGGGCGGGGAACGCTGGCGCGGATGATCGACATGGCTTTGATCCCTTCAAGGCACCGCGGGAAAGTGCGTTTGGTCTGAAAACTGTTGCCGAGAATCAGGTGGTTGTCATCGCCGAAATGACGCGTACCGGTGCTCCCGGTTGACAGCCATCCAGTGTTCAACCTGAATGTCGGACTGATCCGAACCTGCATTCCCGATCACAACGGCTTCTGGAGCCTGACGAACATGGCCATGCGCCTTGCCGTGGATACCGGGGGGACCTTCACCGACCTTGTCATTGAGGATGGCGATGCGTTGCGCCTGTTCAAGGCGCCCACGACACCGGCCAATCCGGCCGACGGTGTACTGGATGTGCTCGCGACCGCAGCCGATGCTCTGGGACTTTCGCGCCGTGGCCTGTTGGAACGGGCCGATCTTCTGGTGCATGGAACGACGACGGCGACCAATGCGATCGTGACCGGGCGCACGGCCCGCACGGCCTTTCTGACCACGGCGGGTCATCCCGATGTGCTTGTTCTGCGGGAAGGCGGCAGGATCGGTTTGCCGCTGTTCGATCATTCGATCCCCTTTCCCAAACCCTATGTGCCCAGGGCGCTGACCTTCGAAGTGCCCGAACGGGTCGCGCCGGATGGAGAGGTCGTCACGCCACTCGACGATTCAGCAATCGACGGCATCTGTGATCAGCTGGAGGCCAGGGGCGTCGAAGCTGTCGCCGTCTGTCTGCTCTGGTCGATCGTCAATCCCGCCCACGAGTTGCGCCTCGAAGAAAAGCTGTCGCAGCGCTTGCCGGGCGTTTTCATCAGCCTGTCGCACCGGGTCAATCCATCGCTCCGGGAGTATCGGCGGGCATCCTCGACGGCGATTGATGTTTCGCTGAAACCGGTCATGTCGGCCTATCTTGGCCAGCTGGAGGAGCGCCTGCGTGACGAGGGTTATCAGGGTCGTCTGCTGGTTGTGACCTCACAGGGCATGATGAAGGATGCCGGCGAACTGGCCATGACGCCGATCCATGCGGTGAAATCTGGGCCGGCCATGGCTCCGGTTGCGGCCCAGCATTATGTCCGCCGTTGCGGTCTGGGCGAGAGTGCGATCGTCGCCGATACCGGCGGCACGACCTATGACGTCGCTCTGGTTCGTCATGGCGAGATTCCCGAAACACGCGAAACCTGGATCGGTCGACCTTATCTCGGCCATATGACCGGCTTCCCCTCGGTCGACATCAGCAGCGTCGGCGCCGGTGGTGGCAGCATCGCGCGGGTCGATGAGGGCGGTTTGCTGCATGTCGGACCACAGAGTACCGGCGCCTTGCCGGGGCCCGCCTGTTACGGCCGGGGAGGGCATCGGGCTACGGTGACCGATGCCGCACTGGTCCTGGGTCATATCGACCCCGACTATTTCCTGGGCGGCAAGATGGTGCTGGATGTCGCGCTGGCGCGTGCTGCGATTGACGCGGATGTCGCGCTGCCGCTGGGCATTTCGACGGTCGCTGCCGCTGCAGCCATCATGGCCCTGGCGACCGAGACGATGGCTGGTGCGATCGAGGACATCACGGTCAATCAGGGCATCGATCCCCGTGATGCCGTGCTGATCGGCGGTGGTGGTGCTGCCGGGCTGAACAGCATCGCAATTGCCCGTCGTCTGGGTTGTCATACGGTGCTCTTTCCCGATGGCGGTGCCGCGATCAGCGCTGTCGGTGGTCTGCTCTGCCCATTGAGCGATGATTTTTCCGAGTTCGGTGTTGTCGGTTCCCACGATTTCGGCCGCACGCAGGTCAACGACGTTCTGGCCCGGCTTGATGAGAGGTGCCGTACCTTTCTCGACCATGTCTCCGATGACGTTCCTTCAGCGATCATGTTCAGCGTCGAGGCGCGCTACGCCCAACAGATCTGGGAAATCAAGATTCCGCTACGTGTGGCCCGGTTCGAGAGCGATGATGATGTCGCGGCGCTTCTGGACGACTTCCATCGTGTTCATGGGGAACTCTTTGCCTTTGAGGATCGAGCCGGAGAGATCGAGTTCGTCAACTGGCGTGCCAGGGTATCCTGCGATCTGCGTACTGCACCTTTGGGAACGATTTCCACTGAACGAGACGGTCCGCCATCGGGCGCGACACGCACCGGCTGGTTCGCAGGAACCATGACCGATGTACCCGTTCATGGCTTCGATACACTTCCAGAAGGAGCGAAGTTTGATGGCCCTGCGATTATCGAGACAGCCTTGACGACGATCGTCGTGGAAGCGGAAACAACTTTCCGGCGCGATGAATCCGGCAGCGTTGTGGTCGAGCTCGAAACGGGCAACGTGGGGACGCCGGCATGAACACCACGAACCCCTCCGAACCGATCGACAGCCTTGATCTCGCGATCTTTTCCAAACGGATGGAGGGCATTGCGCGCAAGATGCAGAACACCTTGCTGCGTTCCGCCCGTTCCGGCGTGATCAACACCGGTCGCGACTTTTCCTGCTGTGTTCTGACCGCGGATTCCGAGCTGGTGTCGGTTGCCGAGAGCCTGCCGATTCATGTCATGGTCGGGCCCGACCTGATGGCTGAATCGATGAAGGCGTTTCACCCGCAGCTCTCGGCAGGCGATGCCTACCTTCACAACTCGCCCTATCACGGTTGTTCTCATGCCGCGGATCTGTCGGTCCTTGTGCCGGTGATGGACGAATCTGGCCGCCACCGCTTTACCGTCATGGCCAAGGCGCATCAGGCCGATATCGGCAACTCGATCCCCACGACCTATCACGCCGCCGCCCGCGATGTTTACGAAGAGGGCGCGCTGATCTTTGCTGCAACCAAGGTCCAGAGCGATTACCGCGACATCGACGATATCGTGCGGATGTGCGAAATGCGGATCAGGAGCCCCGAACAATGGCGCGGCGACTATCTGGCAAGCCTGGGTTCGGCGCGGGTCGGGCAGCGGGAACTGGTCGCGCTGGCCGGTGAGGTCGGATGGGATCGCCTCGAGGTGATGATCCAGGCCTGGTTCGATTACAGCGAGAAACTGATGGGCCTTGCGATTGGTAGGCTTCCGGCAGGCAAGGCGACGGGCCAGACCACCCATGATCCGTTCCCGGGAACGCCACCGGAAGGGATCGTGATCAACGCGACGATCGGGGTCAGACCCCGGGAGGGCACGATCACGCTTGATCTCACCGACAACATTGATTGTCTGCCCAACGGGCTCAATCTGAGCGAGGCCTGCGCCAGAACGGCCGCCATGGTCGGAACCTTCAACAGCCTGGGCCTGTCGGTGCCGACCAATGCCGGCAGCTTTCGAAGGCTTGATGTTCGCTTGCGCGAGAACTGTGTCGTCGGGATTCCTGTGCATCCGACAAGTTGTTCGGTCGCGACCCAGAACGTCGCCGATCGCCTGACCAATGCGGTGCATCTAGCCTTTGCCAAGCTGGCAGATGGTTATGGCATGGCCGAAATCGGAGGGGTTCAGACCGCAGCCCAGGCCGTGATTTCGGGGCACGACAGGGCCCATGAAAACCGTCCCTTCGTCGATCAGCTGATCCTGGGCGACACCCTGGGTGCCGGTGGGCCGAAGGCCGATGGCTGGCTCGCCATGATCACGACCGGTACGGCGGGCATGTCGTTCTTTGACAGCGTCGAGGTCGACGAGATCCGCCACCCCATCCTGGTGCGCCAGCGCCGGCTGATTGCCGACAGCGAAGGACCGGGCCGGTTCCGTGGGGCACCGGCATCTCTGGTGGAGTTCGAACCGCGGGGATCACAGCTCGAAGTGCTTTATCAGAGCGATGGCACCATTCACCCGGCGCAGGGTGCACGTGGAGGTGGTCCGGGCGGACCAGCGCGCAATTTTGTCACGCGAAGCGGCGGTGCGATCGAGGATGCAGACGGCTGGGCGACCCTCACGCTGGCCGAAGGCGATACGGTGACCGGCATTTCACCTGGCGGCGGCGGCTATGGTCCGCCGTTAGACCGCGACCCCAGCCTTGTTCGTGACGATGTTGCCGAAGGTTACGTCTCGGCTGCACGGGCTTTGGCACAGTACGGTGTCGCGATCGATGATACGGGTGGCGTTGACGTTCCGGCGACCGAAAAAGCGCGCGCCGACCAGGAGGGTGGCCTGGGTTAAGCCGCCTCCGGAGAGATGTTATCGCCACCGCCGATATAGGCGACACCATCCATGTCGGTGACGGTCACGCGTCGTCGCCC
>JABIUG010000149.1 GCA_018700655.1 Rhodospirillaceae bacterium
CGCCCTCGGTGTCGTAATAGACATCGATCGAGTCGCACAACGGGCCCACCACACGCAGTTGCTCGGTGTCTTTATCACCAGCGCGGTTCGCCGAAGTCATGTGAAAGTACCAGCCCTGCGCCGATTCCGGGATCACGCTGTAGCCGGTGTCGAGATAGAGCCAGCGTGTGTCTTCCCTCTCCTTCTGACCCTCGACACGTGCCAGGCACAGCGCGGTATCGCTGATCATGGAACGTCCGGGTTCGGTCAAAATCTCAAGGTCTGTGCCCAGGGTGTCTTTCAGAAGGGGCATGACGGTCGCAGCGACATCGTCGACCGTGACATCGGTGTGGAAGTAGCCGATCTCGGGTGATTGGTCGTTGTACTTCACGTAGGGTTTGGGAAAGCCGCCGCCGATGTTGAGATGGCGCAGGTCACCGGGCAGCCGCGCCTGGATCGCCCCGCCCCTTTTCGCGACATAACGCGCTGCTGCGGCGTAAAGCCCCATATCGGTCATCTGCGAGCCGATGTGGACGTGGAGGCCGGCGACACGGATGGCCTCGCGATTGTTCTCGGCCAGCACCAGACATTGTTCGATCTCGGGCTCGGTCATGCCGAACTTCGAACGTTCCGAACCGGTCTCGATCCCTGCCGTGCTACCGCCCTGAACACCCGGTACGCCACGCAACGCGACATTGGCCCGCACACCCAGTTCTGTTGCCACAGAGGCGATACGCTCGAGCTCGAAGGGTGAATCGACATTGATGGCCTTGATCGGGGGCGAGAGCGCGGCGGCGATCTCGCTGCGAGACTTCGAAACCCCGTTCATCACCATCCGGTCGGCCGGAAAACCGGCCTCGCGGGCTTTCTGGAGCTCTCCGTCGGAGTTCACCTCCAGATCCAGCCCCTCCTCGTTGATGATGCCCAGAACGGTCAGGTTGGCGCAGGCCTTGCTCGCATAGCAGACATGGGCGTGCTCGTGGTGTGCCTTGAAGGCGTTCAACAGACCGCGCGCGTTCTCCCGGATGCGCCGCTCGGAATAGACAAAAAGCGGCGTGCCGTGTTCTTCCGCCAAGGCCGTGAGATCGGCGCCATCGAGCAACAGATGGTCACACTCTACAGTCAGCATGTCGCCATCCGTGAACGGATGCAGATGAAACGCCTTGGTCATCGAAGCACTCTCCCACTACGTTAGGGTCAACAAAACCTGGAGCAGGCCATGGCGGAGTACGATCTCCTCGTCAAGGGTGGAACGGTCGGCACGGCTGCCGATACCTTCGCCGCAGACATCGCAATCAAAGACGGTAAGATTGTCGCGTTGCTCGACGAAGCGGCCACCAACCTTGCCGATGACGTCATCGATGCGACCGGAAAACTGGTCCTTCCCGGCGGCATCGAAGGCCATTGCCATATCGACGAGCCTTCCTTTGGAGAAGCCAAACTGGCCGATGACTTCCTAAGTGGCAGTTGGGGTGCGGCCTGTGGCGGAACCACGACCATCATTCCCTTTGCCCAACAGATTGCGGGCATGAGCCTGCGCGAGGCGGTCGATGACTACCACGCCAAGGCCAGCGGCAAGTCAATCGTCGATTACGGCTTCCACCTCATCCTTTCGAACCCGACCGATCAGGTTCTGGGCCAGGAACTGCCGGCGCTGATCGCCGACGGCTATACCAGCTTCAAGGTCTACATGACTTATGACGGTCTGCGCCTGGAGGACATGCAGATCCTAGAGGTGCTTTCTACGGCCAAGACCCACGACGGCCTGGTCATGATCCATTGCGAGAACGACCACTGTATTACCTGGCTGGCCGAACAGCTTGATCGCAGGGGCGAGGTCGGAGCGGCGAGCATGGGTGTGGCCCACGGCCCCGCCGCCGAACGTGAAGCAACCCATCGCGCGATCACACTTTCGGAAGTCGTCGACACCCCTGTGTTCATCGTTCATGTCTCTTCGCATCAGGCGATGGATCAGATTGCATGGGCGCGCAGCCGCGGCATGCCGATCTATGCCGAAACCTGCCCGCAGTATCTTTTCCTCAGTTCCGACGATTATTCCCAGCCCGGCTGGGAGGGCGCGAAATACATCTGCTCGCCACCGCCGCGCGACCCCGAGAACCCCGCGCATCTGTGGCGCGGCATCCAGAACAGTATTTTCCAGCTTGTCTCATCGGATCACTGCCCCTACAGCATGGAAGGTCCCGGCGGGCGCAAACAATCGGCCGGTGAACTCCATTTCCACAAGATCAGCCCGGGCATGCCCGGGATCGAAACCAGGTTGCCCTTGATGTTCTCCGAAGGTGTCATGAAAGGCCGGATCGACCTGCAGACCTTTGTCGCGGTCACCGCCACCAATGCCGCCAAACTTTACGGCCTGCACCCCAGGAAAGGCACGATCGCCGTGGGATCGGATGCCGATCTCGTCCTGTGGGACCCCGAACGCGAGGTCGTCCTGACCAACGACGACCTCCATGGCAATTGTGACTACTCACCCTATGAAGGGCGTCACATCACTGGCTGGCCCGTGCTTTCAATGTCGCGCGGCGTCGTGCTTTGCCGGGATGGAAAGGTTGTCGCTCCCAAGGGCCACGGCACCTTCCTGCACCGGGGAACATCCTCGGCCGTAAAGAAGGCGGCCTGAAATTTTCCATGAGCGATAATTACGATCTGCTTGTCGTCGGCGGCGGGGTCAACGGCACAGCCATTGCCCGTGATGCCGCTGGGCGTGGCCTGAAGGTGCTGTTGGCCGAACGCGACGACCTCGCATCGGGAACGTCCCAGGCGAGCAGCAAGCTCATTCACGGCGGGCTGCGCTACCTGGAGCATCTGGAATTCCGGCTTGTGAAGGAATCACTCAAGGAGCGTGAACTCCTTCTGAAATCAGCACCCCACATCATCCGACCGCTCGATTTCGTGTTGCCCTGGATCGCAACGCGGCGTTCCGGCTTCAAGGTCCGGATGGGCCTCTTCCTCTATGACTATCTGGCCGGGAAGAGTTCGCTGGCCAAGAGCCATCAGATCAATTTGCGGCGGACCAACTGGGGCCGCGGACTCAAACATCACTACCGCCTGGGATTCACTTATTCGGACTGCTGGGTCGACGACGCCCGTTTCGTGGTGTCGATGGCGATGGACGCCGCGCAACATGGTGCAACGATCCTGACGCGGACCGAAATCGGCTCCATGCATCCCGACGGCAAGGGCTGGAACGTGGAACTGCGCTCTGGCGGCTCCAGCAGGACGGTTTCAGCCGGACTGGTCATCAACGTCACCGGCGTGCGTGCCGATCAATTCGCCCGTGAAGTCGCTGGTATCGAAAAAACCCCAGATATGCGCCTGGTGAAGGGAAGCCACATCGTGGTGCCCCGCCTCCACGCCGGCGACCATGCCCTGATCCTGCAGAATCATGACGACCGGGTTGTTTTCATTCTGCCGTTCGAGCGCCATTTCAGCCTGATCGGCACGACCGACACGCCGATCGATGATCCCGACCGTGAGCACGTCGTCGACGAGGACGAGATCGACTACTTGCTCAGCGCCGTCGCGCCATACGTCAAACAGGTGCCGGGGCCCGATGATGTCGTGTGGTCGTTCGCCGGAACGCGGCCGCTCAAGAAAGGCAGCAACGGTGCTGCTTCAACTGCTTCGCGTGACTACTCGCTGGACCTTTCTAAGCGTGGCGATGCGAGCATGCTCACGGTCATCGGCGGCAAGGTTACGACCGCGCGCAAGCTGGCCGAAACCGTGCTCGATCGCGTTTCCGGCCTCCTGCTGGCGATGCAGCCTGCCTGGACCGCAAACGCCACCCTTCCCGGTGGTGATATCGAGGATATCGAGGGCTTCCACGCGGCGTTACAGAAAGACTATCCCGACATGCAGGCGGCATTCCTGCAGGGCATGGCCGACCGGCACGGTTCCCATTGCCGTGACATTCTCGGGAACAGCTCGACAGAAGTCGAACTGGGGCGCAGTTTCGGTGGCGGCCTGTGCGAACGGGAAATCGACTGGCTGCGCGAACACGAATGGGCCGTCACGGCCCAGGATATCCTGTGGCGCAGAACCAAATGCGGCCTCCACATGAGCGCAGAACAACGCGATGAAGTGGTGGCCTTTTTGGGCTCGTGAGTGACCGGAGTCACCTCGCATCTCACCTTTCGGGCCCATCTTTGAGAAGAAGAAACCCATGGGGGGTATGCCTGATGATCACGAAAACCGCCGTTTCTGGAATTGCCGCACTCGGCATGCTCGCATTGGCCTTTCCCGCTTCGGCGGCCGATGTCATCGGTGATGTCGAACGGGTCGGAGTCTGGGCTTACGGAACCCCATCGGGTGAAGGTCGCCACGATCTCAGGCGCAATGCCGATGTTCACGCCAACGAACGGATCGAAACCGTCAAAACAGGCGAAGTCCTGATCCGGTTCGAGGACGGCACGACCCTTGGCATGGGCAGCGAAAGTGTCATCGTGCTCGACGAGCTGGTGTTCAACCGTGATGCCGGCGATGATCATCGGTATTCGCGGCACTGAAATTGCTTTTGAAGTCAGCCCTAGCACAACACAACTCGTCGTGCAGGTGGCCACGGCCACCCCGACAGCCGGCGGCGCCACGACTGATATCGGCGCCAACGAAACGGCCAGTGCGACCGTCGGCGAGGCCGGTGTAAGCGTTTCCCAGGGGCTGTCCTCGGCTGCGGCAGGGTCGATGCCCGGCGGTGGCGCGGGCGGAGGCGGCGCAGGCGGTGGTGGCAACGATGGAGACGGCGCCGATGGCGGTAATGGCGGCAGCCATAACTGATCGATCCGGCATCGCTCGCTGCTGAACGCAAGAACAGCGCCGCATTCCCCTGATCGCAGAATTGTTCTAAGCATCGCCTATGGCTGATTTTCGGACATGGGCGTCGCTGACGTCTCCTGAGCTCGCGACGCTTGCCGGCGAACGCTGCGTCACTGTTCTGCCAGTTGGTGCGATCGAGCAGCACGGCCCGCATCTTCCGCTCGGCACCGACATGATGATTGCCGACGGACTGATCGCCCGCGCGCTTGGTTTCGTCGACAGCGACGTCACCGTGCTTGTCCTGCCGACCCAGGCAATCGGCGAAAGTACCGAACACACATCCTTTGCCGGCACGCTTGGCCACGAGGCCGAAACCCTGCTTGCTGCCTGGACCGAAATCGGCGCATCTCTAACCCGCTCAGGCATCCACAAGCTGGTAATCGTGAATGCCCATGGCGGCCAGCCCCAGATTGTCGACCTGGTCGCGCAGCGCCTGCGCAGCCGTCACACCATGCTGGTGGTGCGCGCCAACTACATGGGCTGGCCGGTCCCGGCAGGCCTGATCGATGCCGGAGAACTGGCACA
>JABIUG010000150.1 GCA_018700655.1 Rhodospirillaceae bacterium
GAGGTGGCCGGTCATGAAGTAGAGCCGGTCGCGGTCGTCGCCCTGGGCCGTGCAGAAACGGTCCTGCAGGTAAAAGGGCGGCGTTGCCTGGGAGTAGAGCTGCACCTGTACCGAAGCTGGTGTCCCGTCGAGCGCGTCGGCGGGCACGCGATAGATCAGGCTGTCGGTGCCCTTGCTGGCGCCGTCGGCGTAATCAGGATCATCTCCCACAGCTGTTGAACCGGCATCGACCGCCATCTCCTTGTTGGCACCAAGGGCCAGTGCAATGTCGATTCGCTCATCTTCGGGCAGGTAGCCGTGGGGCAACAGGCGGTTGTCCTTGACCTCGGTGCAGATCGACAGGAACGAGGTGGTGAGCTGGCCTGCGGGTTCGGCATCGTGACTGCATTGCGGGTTCTCGCCTGTCCCCGGAGTGCTCACCAGTTCCTGGTAGATCTGCGTCTGGTTCTGGGCGGTGATCACCTGGAAATGGGGCTGGTGCGCCCTGGCATCGCCATCGATCCGGCTGCTGCAGTCTTCCTCCCACCAGATTTCACCGCTGATCGGGTTGTCGTTCTCGTCGATCAGCCGGCCCACACCATCAGTGCGGCCCGAGGCCCAGAGCACCTTGCCCAGGTCATCGAGGACCTCGAAGGTCAGGAAGGCGCGCCGGAAGCCGACGCCCGAGGGGAACTTGTGGCCGATGAGGTTCTCAACCGTCACCGTAGCTTCGAGCCCGCCATCGTTGTGCGCAACATCTGTAATCTTGAGTGTCGCGGTTGCGTTCGCGGCCTGCTTGATGATCTGGTCTGCAGTGTATTCGAGCGGGTCGATCGCCAGGTCGAGCATCATCGGATCTATCGTTCGTATTCCCATGATGTCGGGGAACTGCTGACCCATCATCAACAGGAACAGGTTGAGCCCGACTAGGTCGTGGCGCGCGAAACCTTCACGCTCGGAAAGGTCGATGGCGTCGGGCCCGGCGATGAACGCGGTCTCGCCAGACCTCGAAAACTCCTGGATGCTGGCAATTTTCGAGACTGTCGGTGAACCGTCGTCGTTGACACTCGGCATGTGGCACTGCTGGCAGGTTTGCGGCGTTCCGCCGGCACCGTGTGGCAAGGAGCCGTCAGGCGATGTGCCGGAGCGATAGTCACTGAAAGCCCACTCAGCATAGGTGAGTTGCTCATAGACTTGGGCGATGGTTTCGCCGTTGTGCAGCACGGGCAGGTGGACCGTGTGGCAGGTGCCGCACAGTTCGGCTTCCTGGATCGTGCTGTTGTGCTTGGGCGTGATATCGAGCGCGTTCTGCATGGGCGTTGTTACGGGGTTTTCGAACGGCCCGTAGATCTCGTCGGAAGGTCCAAGCAGGTAGGAGCCGGTAAATGTGCGGCCGAATCCCGTCATGTCGGCGTTGAGTAGTTCCTGCCGTTCGAGCGCGCAGGCGTTTTCGGCAAGTTTGGCCGCCGCCGCCGTATCTTCTTCGCCCAGCACCATGCGGTGGCAGGCCATGCATGAGATGCCGTCGCGTGCGAGCGCGCCGTAATCGGCATTGGCTGCCTCGGGCGCATCGCTGGGCCAGGGAACTGACGAAACCAGCTCGCGGCTGAACGAACCGCAGACGCCGGTTTCTGCGTGTTGGTCAATGTCGTATTGGCGCTGTCCCATGAAGCCGTGGCAGCCTAGGCACGTATTTTCGACCAGTGGCACCTGGTCAGCGTGGAAGGTCTGGGTTTCACTCGCAAGCTGGGAGAAGAAGATGGGGTCACGCCCGGCGAGCCCCATGGGCGACGTGCCCCAGGTCGCATAGGGCGACAGGTTGACGAGGCTGCCGGTGGCGCTGTCGACCGCGGTCATGTCGAAGTAGAGGCCGGTGCTGCCGGCATCGTGGCAACCGAGACACTGGTCGGAGGTAAGGAGCTGCCCGGTCGCAGGGTCGACGTGTTCGGGCATGTAGACGTGGTCGTAGGTTTGCGACGGCATCATCAGCCGCGCTTCGAGTTGCGGTTCGTCCGATCCGCGTGTGTCGTCACCCGGGTAGGGATAGGCCGCCAGGAAGTCGGGCAGATAACCCAGTGATGGTGTGGCGAGCCGACCGGCCGGGTCGGTCGGATCGACGACCGCGTCGTGGAACGAAGGGGCTTCCTGTGTCGGCGCGTTCTGCAGCCCGATGTCGGCAACGCTTTCGTCGAGGAACATGATCACGCTTTCGGGGGTGCCGGTGATGTTGTCGAGCGCCGAGAAGGTGCCGTTGTCGCGGGCAGAAGCATGGCAGTTGACGCAGTAGGCGCCGAACCCCGAGACGGGCAGGGTGTTGCCGTCGTTGCTTGCGGGCCAGTCGAGATAGGCCTCGGTCCAGCCCTGGTAGCCCCAGAACCAGCCGTCGGCAGAGGCACTCGCCTGGCGCACCATGAAGGCCGCGCCACTGGTCGGATAGAGGTGTTCGACCGCCACGTCGCGGCACAAGCTGGCCGGGGCCGGGAACATCTCCTTGACGATGATGGCGCCATCGGGGACCGGGCTGTCGTCAGGGCCGAACCCTTCATCCTCGGGGCTGCGGTTCTCCTCCATCCAGGCGTACATCTCGGGCGAGTACCAGATCACGACCGGCGCGTGGGTAC
>JABIUG010000151.1 GCA_018700655.1 Rhodospirillaceae bacterium
GGGTTCGTGCTGAAGCAGCAGGAGCGTGCCGATCTGCTCGCGTTCCTCGAGAGCCTGACCGACCGCCGGTTCCTCGCTGACCTGCGCTTCCAGACACCTCTCCAGTAGAAGCAGCGACATTGCACGATCTTTCCGGGTCCACTTGGCCGGTATGATGTGAGAGACTGCGCGCGGGCAATCGACAGGAAAATTTGACCATGGCTTTGCAGCGTAGAATCGGAGTCCTGGGTCTCACGATGATCGGTGTCGGCGGTGTGATCGGCTCGGGCTGGCTCTTTGCTCCGATGCATGCGGCAAACCTGGCCGGTCCCGCAGCAATCATCTCCTGGATGATCTGCGGTGTTGCGGTGCTCATGATCGCGCTCACCTATGCCGAGGTTTGCGGTCGCCTCCCCGTCGCAGGCGGTATCGGGCGTTTACCCTATTTCACCCATGGCAGGCTGGTAGCCGCTGCGATGGGTTGGACTGCATGGGTCGGTTATCTAACGACCGCCCCGATCGAAACTGCTGTCATGCTGCAGTATCTGGCCCAGCCGCTGCCGTGGCTGACCGACGGCAGCAAGGCCCATGGCCTTAGCCCTGTGGGGATGATCTTTGCGGTCGTCCTGCTTGGCTCGATGACCCTGATCAACGCCCTGGGCGTGGCGTTCTTCGCTCGCCTTAACAGCGGCCTCACGATCTTCAAGGTAATCATCCCGATCCTGGTCGGCGTCTTGATCATCGCCGACAGGTTCTCCGGTGCGAACTTCAGTTCCGAGCCGGAGTTCATGCCCTACGGCTGGAAGGGCGTACTTTCAGCGATTGCCACCGGCGGTGTGCTCTTTGCTTTTCTCGGTTTTCGTCATGTCATCGACATGGCCGGCGAGGTCCATAACCCGAAGGTTACGATTCCCCTGGGTCTGGTGTTCTCTGTTCTGGTTTGTCTGGGAATCTACCTCTTCCTGCAGATCGTCTTCATCGGCGCGCTCACCGGCGAGAACCTCCAACACGGCTGGGCGGCCTTTACCAGTGACCATGAGCTCGGGCCGCTTAGCGCACTCGCGATTGCCCTGGGCATGGTCTGGCTCTCGGGCGTCGTGCTTGCCGGTGCTGTCGTCGCGCCGTTTGGCGGTGCCCTGATCTCGACCGGGTCCAATGCGCGCCTGACCCTTGCCCTCGCCCACAACGGTTTTTTCCCGTCGCTTATGGCGAAACTCTCTTCGCGTCAGATACCGCTTAATGCCCTGCTTCTTAACTTCGTCATCGGTAGCGTCATGTTCCTTGTGTTGCCGTTTGGCGAGATCGTCGCACTCAATGGCGCGGCGCTGGTGTTTTCATTGACTGTCGGGCCGGTGACGTTGCTTGCCCTGCGCCGCCAGTCCTCCGAAGCGTTCGACAGTTTCCGTCTGCCTGCCGCCGTGCCCCTCTGCGTGCTCGCTTTCGCCGTCTCGACCCTGATCGTCTACTGGTCGGGTTGGGATACGGTCTGGCGTCTGGGGGTCGCGATTGCGGTCGGTGCTGTTCTGCTGTTCGCACGACAATTCCGCAGCGACAGCGTGCCACTCCATATCCGGCCTTCCCTGTGGCTGGTGCCCTATATCGCCGGACTGCTCTTGTTGTCCGCGTTCGGAAGCTTCGGCGGCACCGGGCTCATTCCCTTTGGCCTCGATATGGTACTGGGTACTGCCTTGAGCGTGTTTTGTCTGTACCTCGCCATCGTGTTGCGATTGCCCGACGAGAGCGCGGCCGCACATCGTGCCGATATCGATGGTTCGGACCTGGGCGTCAAAGCTTGAGGGGAATTTCAACGCGCGCGAACCATTACGCGACAACGATCCCGAGAGTGCCGTTGTGTCCCGATAGATAGGCGGCGATTCTGGTTTTCATCGTAGCAACATCGCTGCACGGCCGCCTTTGTGATCTCGGTTCAGAGGGCTGGCGTTCGAGTCATGCCGCGTCGGTGCGCCAGCCGTAAACTTTGCCGTTGTTCCAGTTCTCCACATACTCTTCAATGGAGGTGGTCCACGTCTCGGTCATGTCCTCGTTGTAGAACTCGAAGATGATCCCATCGGGCGCATGCAGTGAATAGATCACGGTGCCGCCGTCTTCCCCGCCCCATTCGTCGTGCGGAAGCGCATCGACGGGCGTCAGCGCATAATCCCCCTTCTTGCGGACAATGCGTTTGGTCGTTCCGTCAGGCTGTAACTCGTCGAGATGCTGTTCGCCCTCAAGCACCAGGGCCATGGTTGAGGCACGATGCCGGTGGCGGCGGCAATGTCCCTGTTTGATGAAGCGCAGCAGCATGTCCAGGCGGCCGCTCTCGAGATCATAGCCGAGCAGGCTGTATTCGAAATCGACCTGGTACGACGTGTTGCCCGGGTCGGTGACGTGCAGCCATGTCACCTTTTCGGGATCGTAGTGATTGAAGAATGCGGTCATGTCCGGTCCTCCGGTCGGTCGGGTTCATTGGTTATAGGTGTTTTCACCTTTGGCGGTGTTGTTGCCTGCCAGATAACCATTGAGGGCACGCCGCATCTCGGTCAGGTCGCCGCGGCCGAAATGGGCGGGATAGACGGCAGTGGCGGGCAGGTCGAGCAGGCGGCGCATGGAGGTGCGAAAGGCCTGCCGGTCGGCGTCGTCGCTGCGTTCCGGCGGCTCGCCGTCATAGACGAAGTCGCCATCCCAGACGAGCGTTTCGCCGGTGAAGAGAACACCGGTCTCCTCTTCGAAGAGCGCGCTCGCGCCTGAAGTAACGCCGGGCAGGTGGCAGACCCGAAACCGGCGGTTGCCCAGATCAATGACGTCGCCATCGTTCAGCAGACGTGTTGGTTTCGAAGCAGGCATGACGTAGCTGGCAGGGTCAAAGCCCGCGTGGGGCAGCGCCGCGAAGGCGCCGTCGAGATACCATTGTGCGGCGGTGTTGATGCGGTTGGGCCGTTCGATCCGGTGCGCGTCGGCGCCATGGATCCAGCGTTCATCGAACTGGTGCAGGCCACCGGCGTGGTCGTAATAGCCCAGAGAAGCAAAGGCGATCACCGGCTTGTCGGTGATCGTTTCCACAAAGGCGCGCAGCGGTGCGACTCCCAGGCCGGTTTCCACCAGCAGCGCGCGCTCCGTGCCCTCGACCAGCCACATGCTGCCGCCGCCGTATTCGTGGACATGGGTTTCCCTGACCCGGCGCACACCGTTTTCGTCGGCCGCCTCGATCGCGAACCAGTCCTCGGCGACGGGCAGGGGTTCCGGCGCGTTCATCGCCCCACCGCATAACACTGCCGTCGCGGACTCGATCCTGCCCTGATCATCGGCCCCACCTTGGAAGCCATGGTCATCGAGTTGTAATGGCCCCACTGGGGATAGATCTGGAGCTTGTGGCCGCGCCGGTCGAGTTCATCGAGTGTTGCCTGCGGGAAATGCGCTTCCACGGCCAGTGATCCGGCATCCCACTCGCGCGGATAGAACGAGCTCGGCAGGTGGTCGGTATAGAAGCTGGGTGCATCCAGCGCTTCCTGCAGATTGAGGCCGTGATGGACGTGGCGCAGGAAGGCGTGAAGCGCCCACTGGTCCTGCTGGTCACCGCCCGGCGTGCCGAACGCGAGATAGGGATCGTCGTCTCGCAACGCCAGGGTCGGCGTCAGCGTGGTGCGCGGACGTTTGCCGGGCTGCAGGCTATTGGGATGTTCGTCATCGAGCCAGAACATCTGACCCCGGACCGAAACCGGGAACCCGAGCCCCGGCACCGCGGGCGAGCCCGAAAGCCAGCCGCCCGAAGGTGTGGCCGAGATCATGTTGCCCCAGCGGTCGATGATATCGAAATGGCAGGTATCGCCATGGCTCTCGGCCTGGAACTGCGTCATCGTCTGCCATGGCGGCGGGCCGCTCTTGTTGTCGACCGTCATCTGGTTGTGGGCCATGTTGGTCGAACCCAGGCCGCGCAGCCTGATCTCGCCGCCATAGCCTTCGACTGTGCCCGCGGCAAAGTCCATGCTGGCTTCGGCGCCAACGTGGCTGCGCCGTTCGGCGTTGTAGTCTTCCGACAACAGGCGCTCGAGCGGGACGTCGACAAAGTTGGGATCACCATAAAACGCCTCGCGGTCGGCCATTGCGAGCTTGGCGCACTCCTGAACGGTATGGACAAAATCAGCGCCGTTGGGATCCATCGACTCGATGTCGAAACCCTTGAGCAGGGCAAGCTGCTGCAGGAGGACCGGAGCCTGCGACCACGGCCCTGCCTTGCACACGGTGTAGTCGCCGTAATCGAGCGTGACAGGCTCTTCGACCGGAGCCTGCCAGTTCGCGAGATCGTCGCCGGTGAGATAACCGGCATGGAGCTCGCCGGTGGTGTCCATGACCGGCTGGCGCATGAATGCGTCGATCGCTTCGGCCACAAAACCCTCGTACCAGGCCTTGCGTGCGGCCTCGACCTGGGCTTCACGGTCACTGCCTGCGGCCTCGGCCTCGTGCACCACCCGCTCATAGGTATCGCCCATCATGGGCAGGCGATAGAGGCTGCCTGCTTTCGGCGCATCGCCGCCGGGAAGGTAGGCTTCGGCCGAAGTTGGCCAGTATTCCGTCATGAAGGCATGGCCCCGCTTCAGGACACTGGCGACAGTCGGAGTCAGCAAAAACCCTTCGCGTGCAGTCTGGATCGCGGGTTCCAGGACCTCACGGATGGTCAGGCTGCCGTAGTCGTGGAGCAAACGCATCCAGGCGCCGAAGGTGCCGGGCACCACAACCGGCAGATGGCCGATCCCCGGCATGACATCAAGACCCATGTCACGCAGGGCCCCGGCGCTGATCGCCGAGGGGGCGGTACCCTGGCCGCAGATCACTTCGACCTTCTGGTTTTTCTCGCTCCACAGGATGATCGGTACATCGCCGCCGGGTCCGTTCTGGTCCGGCTCCACGACGTTCAGCACACAACCAGCAGCTACCGCTGCGTCAAAGGCGTTGCCGCCCTTTTCCAGCATCGCCATGCCGGCGGCGCTGGCCTGCCAGTGGGTCGAAGCAACGACACCAAAGGTGCCGACAAGTTCGGGGCGTGATCTCAGCATCGTGCTCTCCATGGCTCAGGCTGTGCAATCGTGACTATAGGTGACAAGCTCAGCTTACCGCTACGTCAACACAATCTGGGCTTCACCCGATGATCATTCTCACGCTGGCCTGCGCCCTGCTGTTCGCTGCGATCCATATGCTGATCGGCCATATGTCGGGTCTGCACGGGTCCAAACGCAGCGGCTGGCTGTCGTTTGGCGGCGGTGTGGCGGTCACTTATGTCTTTCTCGATGTCCTGCCGGAACTGACCGAACACAACGAGGTGCTGGCACACGGCAACGAGAAACTTGCATGGCTCGCGGATCACATGGTCTATCTCGTCGCGCTGTTTGGCTTGGTTCTGTTCTATGGCATGGATCGCTGGCTCCATGCTTCGCGCCGGCGCCAGCGCAATGCGACCGGCGAGGACCTGCCGGAAGAGGCCGTCTTCTGGATCCATATCGGCACCTTTGCGGTCTACAACTTCCTGATCGGTTATCTCCTGCTCAACCGGGAAGATCACAGCCTGCAGGCGCTGGGTCTTTATGCCGTCGCCATGAGCTTGCATTTTCTCACCGGCGACTATGGCTTGTTCGATCACCACAAGAAGCTCTACCAGCAACGTGTCCGCTGGATCGTGGCAGGCTCTCTGCTTGCCGGTTGGCTGGCGGGTGTCCTGATCGAAATTCACGACCCCACGATCAGCATCATCTACGGCTTTATCGCCGGTGGCGTGATCCTGAACGTGATCAAGGAGGAACTGCCCGAAGATCGCGAAAGTAGCTTCGGGCCGTTTGCTGCTGGTGTGGCGATCTATTCCGTCATCATCCTGATGGCGACTTGACGGTCAGGGCGATCGAATAGAGCAGGGCATCGGGCGAACGGGCGATGGCGCGTCCCTGCCAGGCTTCTTCATCGACCTGCAGGCAGTCGCCCTCGTTCAGCGTGCCGTCCAGGCTGTAGCCTGTCATGTCCCACGATCCCGCCAGTACATGAAAGAAAGTGGCGCTTGTGGTCTGACTTAGGTTGGTGCCTTCGGCAGCGGCCTTGAGCACATGGACCTCCGCTACAGTGCTGCCTTGTGCGGTTATGACGTTGAAATCGGTCAGAGGGCCGCCCAGTAGTGTCGCATGGGTCGTCCAGCCGCCGTCGAAGTGCTGAGGCACAAAAGGCTGGGACATAACGGCTCTGCCATGACCGCCGAAATCCAGAATCATGCCGTCGCCTTCCAGCAACATGATGACACGGTCGTAGCCGCTGAAATCGGAGAACGGCCCCGTGCGGTCGACCGAAGCAATACTCAAACGCCACAGGAACCCGGAACCGTCGCGCGCAACCGCGATTTCACGGGTAACGTCCTGACCGTTTTTCCAGGGCAGCAGCGTGTGATCGTCGTAACGGATCAAGGTTGCGGCCATGTCAGTCCCAGTTCTCCGGCAGGATATCGCCCATCGGAATGGGCTTCAGCGCAGTGTGGCGTCTGACCAGTTCCTCGCCGGCGGTGCGGTCCATGTCGCGCGGTCGGTCGGGGTCGGCCAAAGTCAGGGGATCACCTTCCTCGACGAACCCCAGATAGGGGGCAGCGAA
>JABIUG010000152.1 GCA_018700655.1 Rhodospirillaceae bacterium
CCCGAAAGCAGGCGCCCCGCTCTTCATGTCGACATTGCTGGTGAAGCCGCCATAGACCGCCGGCGCACCGGGCTGCACGATCTGGATCAGTGCAAGGCCAAACAGCGCTTCGGCGTTCTGCTGGGCCAGTGCGCCCGCAACCGTGGCCGGCGCCATCGCACCGCACAGCGTGAACGGCGTGACGATCACCGGCTGGTTGGCGCGGGTCAGCGTCAGCAACCCCTGTGCCATGTTGCCGTCGACCTGACGCGGCGAGTTCGTGTTGATGCCGCCCGAGGTATAGACCTTCTGCTCGAGATCGCTGTCAGTAATGCCATGGGCGATCTTGATGAGCGCAAGACCATCCCTGGCGCGTTCACCGCCCAGCAGGTTGGAACCCATCACCTTGTCGGTCAGGGTGAGGCCGGCGAAAGCCTGATCGAGATGGCGTGAGTCGGCCGGCAGGTCGAGCGGTGCGAACGAGCCGGCGCCGCCGATCTGGATGATGTCGAACATCTGAAGCAGCTTCACGAAGTCGCACAGCTCCACATAGGTGCCGGCGCGACGTCCCCGGTCGAGATCGCTCACAAAGGCCGGTCCACCCACGGGGCCGAAGTTGATGACGTTGCCGCCGATCTCCAGCGACTTTTTGGGGTTACGCGCATGGATCGTGAAGCGGTTGGGTGTCGTGGCGATTCTCTCTTCGACCATGGCGGGGTCCATGAAAACCATCTCACTCGTCTCATCGACCCTGGCGCCGGCATCGCGCAGCAAGCTGCGTGTCTCGCCGTCGAGGACCTTCATGCCCAATTCATCGAGCACACGCAGCGACGTCTGGTGGATCGCTTCGATCTGATCGTCGCTCAGGGGCTGGATTGGTGGATAGGGATTGCTGATTTTGCGCCAGGGCAGGATATTCAGCGCATTGCGCTCACCGCTTTTCTTTGCGCGGTTGCGTCGTTGCCGGGCCATGGCGATGCTCCTCTCCGTCAGCGGCCACGTTACGCCGATTATCGGTCTCTGCACCGACAATCTGCATTGACAGTCCCGGCGGCGGGCCGTCCCATGCGCAGGTCAAATTTCCTCAGGGTTCCATGACCGATATTCCGCTCGAAAGTTACCGCATGGCGCGCGATACGTCGGGCATCGCACAGCACGATGCCGAACCCCAGATCGACATGGTCGGCATGCGTGCCTATCGGCTGGGCCGGGTCCAGCAGATGCTGCGCGAGCGCGATCTCGCCGGTGTGCTGCTCTACGACCCGATCAACGTGCGTTACGCCAACGGCTCCAGCAACATGCAGGTCTGGATGCTGCACAATCAGCATCGTTACTGCTGGGTTCCCGCCACGGGCAAGACAGTGTTGTTCGACTATCCGCCTGCCGTACATCTGGCCAAGCATCTCGAAACCATCGGCGACATCCGTCTGGCGCGGATTTGGACGTATTTCTCCGCCGGTGACCGCTATGAGGAACGGGTCGTGACCTGGGCCGACGAACTAGCCGATGTGATCCGTGAGACCGCTCCGGGGAACACACGGATCGCTGCCGACCATCTCGACATGCTGGGTGGAAAGGCTCTGGAGGACAGGGGTTTTTCGGTTCACAACGGCCAGGAGGTCATGGAGCGCGCGCGTTCGATCAAGAACGACGAAGAACTCAAGGCGATGCTGATCGCGATCTCGGTCTGCGAGGCCGGCATGGCGAAGATGCAGCAGGAAATGCGCGCCGGCATCACCGAGAATCAGCTCTGGTCGCACCTCCATCAGGTCAACATCGCGATGGGGGGCGAATGGATCGAGACCCGGCTGCTGGCGTCCGGTGGTCGGACCAATCCATGGTTCCGCGAGTCGAGTGACCGGGTCATCCGTGCCGGTGAACTCGTCGCCTTCGACACCGACCTGATCGGGCCGTTCGGTTATTGCTCCGACATCAGCCGCACATGGTTCTGCGGACCCGGCAAACCAAGCGACGAGCAGAAGCGTCTCTACAGTTACGCCTACCAGCAAATCCAGGCCAACATCGACGAGTTCCGGCCGGGCCGAACATTCCAGGAGATTGCTGAGAGTTCATGGCGGATCCCCAATGAATTTGTCGCCCGTCGTTATGGCTCGATGACCCATGGTGTCGGCATGGCCGATGAATGGCCGCTCGTCACCTTCTCCGACAATGCCGAGCGTTCAAGTCCCGGTGTGGTTGAAGCAGGCATGACCGTATGCGTCGAAAGTTACATCGGTGCTGAAGACGGCAACGAGGGGGTCAAGCTCGAAGAGCAGATCCTTGTGACCGACCAGGGACCGCAGCGCCTTTCGACCTATCCTTACGAGGACGAACTGTTGAACTGAGATGACGCCGAAACACGCGCTTTTGCTGTTCTGACGTCATCGCGCCAGACTGCGCCCAACATATCCCTGCCGACCGGAGTTTTTCATGTCCGATGCCACCTATCTCGAGAGCATTGCCCTTGGCCGCAACACCCCGGGTGTTGCCCAGCACGATGCCGAACCGCAGATCGACATCAAGCGCATGCGCGCCTACCGGCTGGGCCGTCTGCAGAGCGAGCTGAAGCGCCTCGATCTCGGCGGTATCATCCTCTACGACCCGATGAACATTCGTTACGCGACCGGCTCAAGCAACATGCAGGTCTGGTTCACCCATAACCCGATCCGTTATTGCTGGGTTCCGGTCGAAGGTGTGCCGATCCTGTTCGATTACGCCAAATCCATGCACCTCTACGATCATCTCGAAACCATCCGCGAGGTTCGCCCGGCGATCGGCTACATCTACATGACGGCGTCCGAGCGCCTTGAGGAACGGGTCGGCGTTTGGGCCAACGATATCGACGAGGTCATGCAGAGCGACGGCGCGGGCAAGCGGATCGCGGCCGACCGGCTGGATTTTGAGGGCGCCAATGCACTGCAGGCGATGGGCTACGACATTCAGTCGGGTACCCGCGTCACCGAACTCGCCCGTGTCATCAAGTCCGATGACGAGATTGCAGCCATGTGTGTCTCGATCTCGGCCTGTGAGGCGGGTATGGCCAAGATGCGCGAAGAGCTGCGCCCCGGCGTGACCGAGGTCGAACTGTGGGCCCATCTCCATCAGGTCAACATTGCCCTGGGCGGTGAGTGGATCGAGACCCGCTTGCTGGCTTCGGGAGGGCGCACCAACCCCTGGTTCCGCGAAGCCTCCAGCCGCATCATCCGGGCTGGCGAACTGGTCGCGTTCGATACCGATCTGGTCGGCCCGTTCGGTTACTGCGCCGATATCAGCCGGACGTATTTCTGCGAGCCCGGCAGGCCGACCGACGAACAGAAGCGGCTCTACAACCACGCCTACAATCAGGTGCAGCACAACATCAACATGCTCCAGCCCGGCATGACCTTCGTCGAAGCTGCCGAGAAATCCTGGAAGATCCCCAATGAATTCCACGCCCGGCGCTACGGCATCACCGCCCATGGCGTCGGCCTGGTCGACGAATACCCCTCGATCGCCTTCACCGACACCGCTCCGATGTCCTCGACCGGCATGCTCGAAGTCGGCATGACCGTCTGTGTCGAAAGTTACATCGGCGCCGAGGACGGCAACGAAGGCGTGAAGCTCGAAGAGCAGGTCCTGATCACCGACAGGGGCGCGGCCCGGCTCTCGACCTTCCCCTACGAGGACATGCTGCTGAACTAGGGGACTGCACCACCCTCGAAGTGTCATCCCGGCTTTCACATTCGCTCGGCCGGGATGGCACCCGAAGGGGTGGCTAGCCGTGTGTCGCGAGAACGTTTCCGCAGGCTGAAACTGACGTTGCGACAGTTTCCAGAAGTTCAGCTGAGCCGGCCGACGCAAATGTGTCCTCTGGCGTGTGGAACGTGTTGGAGACACCGGCAATTGACAGCATCGGCAGGCCTTTGGGCGCCCATGTCTCGGACTCTCCAACCCAGCAGGTGGGGTCGAGCGGGCGAGCTGGGCGGCGTGTGACGATTCCCAGAGGGGCCAGAGATCGGCTGACGGTTTCCTGACCGTCCGCGCCCAGATTGGCGACGGCGCCAACTTTGCCGGGAAGAAACTGCCCGTCGGAGGGAACGAAGGCCGCCAGATCGGCCACGCAGGAACCGATGTGGAGGATGCCACAGGCGGCTTCTTCGAAGCCCTCCACGAAACGCCGGGCCCCGAGGTAACCAAGCTCGTGACCGCTGGCCAGAACCAGTTTGACTGGGTGTCGTTTGGCGATGGTCTCGGAAACCTGCAGGGCGACCGCAAGCCCGCTGCCGCGTTCTCCAGCGCAGCTGAACCAGCCGGAAATCGGTGTCGTCACGATCAATGGGGCGCGCGTGTCATCGCGGTCGCCAAGGTCGGCGATCAGGTTGTCGGAACCGGCGGTTTCGACCGCCACGTCATAGTGGATGTGTGGTGACCCTGCCTGCAGGGCGCTGAGCGCGCTGCCTGGCGCCAGGGCAATCGGGAACTCGATCCGGTCATCGATGTCCCGGTTGATCGCGCACAGGCTGTCTTTGGGACACTGGGTTGAGAGCAACAAGAGATCAGCCCCGGCATCGCGGGCCTGCATGACACCCGCTTCGAGCTGGGCGTTGACGTCTTCGGGCGTGTGAGCGGCGTCCAGTTCGATCGGCCTGACCAGAACGCTTTTGGTCTCGAAGCCGCCGCTGGCGGCGTAGTAAAGCGGCATCATCGGGAGTTGGTCGAAAGGTGGCTGGGCGCCGACGGAACCCTGGACCATCTCGAAGTCGTAGTGATGTCGTCTGGTCCTTGCGCCCATTCCATCCAAGAAACCCTGCAGCCAGTCGGTCGTCGCGCGATCGATCGCTGAACCGGTGCGATGAACGCCGAGAGAGGCGTAGTGTTCGACGATAGCGACCATGTCGGTCATGGCGGGGTCCAGGAGCTGGTGTTTGCCGGAATACGGGAATCGGAGTATGACCCTGTTCTCGATCGAAATGGAGAGGTCGCATGACCGTTCTGCCGCAGAGCTGCGGGCTACGAATTACGAACCGGACGTCGCTAGGGCGTCCGGCAATCGAGATTCGTTGCAATGCACTTTGTGGAGAGAACTCCCATGTCGACCAGACCACACAGCCCGCAGCCGGGCTCCGGGCATAACCAGCCCGCGACCTTCGATTTCGCCGTTTATGCCGATGCCGAACCAGACGTGATGCCGCGCGTTCTGGACCAGTTTGCCAAGCGCAGCCTGATTCCGACCCGTTGGTACAGCACCTTGGTTGACGGCTTTGCCCCGCAACTGCAGATCGACGTGCGTGTCGCCTGTGCCGATGACCAGGAAGCCGGTCATATCGCGCGTTGTCTTGAGCGGCTGGTCAACGTGCAGCAGGTTCTCACAGCCCGCGGCTGAGTTTCCGTCAGTCGTCAGCCGCTGGTTTGGTTGTTGGCCGACTAAGGCGCAGGATCAGGATGCACGATCCGGTCACCACCAGCACGCCCAGAACCGTCAGGCTGTCGGGAACAAGCCCGAAGAAAATCCAGTCCAGAAGGGCGGCAAAGACAACGGAGGCGTAACCGAACCGCGCCAGCAGGTAAGCGGGACCGTGGCGCAGGCCGCTCACGAAACAGCCCACGATCGCCACGGTTCCCAGCCCTGTTCCGGCCATCGGTAGCCATGTCGCTGCGGGTATCGGTTGCCAGGCTAGCGCGGCGGGCACGGCCATCAGCGTCGTCGGAACGAAGAAGGTGTAGAACAGCGTGCGCAGCACGGGCTCGCCAGCCTCGTTGATGCGGCGTGCGACAATGTTGTTCAGCGCAAAGGCGATGCCGCTTCCAACGGCGATCGGATAGCCGATCGCCCATGCTTTGAGCCCGGTTGCAAGACCAGGGCGACACCAATGAAACCGAGACCTATCGCCCACCAAAGGCGCGGCGACATGCTTTGTTTCCAGAATATCAAGAGCAGGATAGGAACCCAGATCGGTGCCGTCGACCGCAAGAGGATGCCGTCGACGAGCGGGATGGTTCGGAAGGCGACAAACAGCGAGCCGAAGTAGATGAAGCCCGCCATGGCCCGCAAAACCTGCAGTCTGGGGTGTGGCGTCTTGAGATAGCCCAGGCCCTTCACGAGCACCAGTGGTGTGACAATGACGAGACCCACCGCGTAGCAGGTGAAGATGATCATCACGTCGTTGGCGTGGTGTGAAGCCAGTTGGACCAGCAGGCCTACGCAAGCTGCGCAAGCGCCCGCTGCCGTGATCCAGGCCGCACCGAGCGGCAGGTTGCGTGATGTGTTGCCGTGATCGCCGCCTGCGGAAGCCTGCGCATCAAGCGTGTTGTCAGGCATCGTTTTCCCCGTGCAGTTCCAACCATGCCCTACGCGTCATGACGTGTTTGAGCTCCTTGCTCCACTCGCCCTTGAACCAGCTTTCACGGGTTTCGCCCGCCACAGAATTGAACGTCAGGCGTTGGAGAAGCACAAGCGAAGCTTCGTTGCGTGTGTCGGCCCAGGCGATGATCTGTTCCTTAGCGCGCATGTTGAACAGATAGTGGGGCAGGGCGGTGACGGCTTCGCTGGCGTAACCGTGCCCCATGGAGGCGCTGGCCAGGCTGTAGCCTATTTCTCCGCCTGCTGGGTCATCTTCATCGGCGTGCAAGGTGACATCGCCGATCAGCCGGTCGTTTTGTTCAAGGCCAGTGCGAACTGGAACCACTCGCCAGGAGTGTCGGGATGGTCATGCTCCATCTCTGCCAGAAACGCTTCACCATCGGCGCGCGAAAACGGTGCATCCCAGCTTTGATAGCGCGCGACATCCGTGTCGCTGCGATAGGCACAGAACGCGTCGAGATCCTCGGTGCGAAAACGCCGGAGGTGCAGCCGCTGGGTCTCAATGGTGTCGAAGCTGGTATCGGGCATGTTGCGCGAGTTCCTGCGGGTACAGGCCGATAGTGTTCGGGATGGATGTCTCCATCAAGTGGGGGAGTGGCTTCAGTAGTGTTCGTTATGTCGAGAGGCCACTTGGGGCCGACGGCGAGCGACCGCGAGCCCGCCGCGGCGCGGTGTTAGCCAAACGAGCGGAGCGAGATCCGGCGCCTGAGGCTAAACAAACAAAAACTACCGCGCCGCGATGCTGTCGGGGTTGCGTTTGAGGTCGCTGGACCAGCGGCGGGTATCGACATGGCCGTCATCGAAGAGGCTGGCCTGGTTGCCCCAGATGTCCCAGCCGGGCTGGCTGGTGCGCGCGAACATCTCGAGATAGGGGCCGTCCATCAGGCGCTCGATGCGTTCGTACATGACATCGGGCTTGCGGCTGTGTTCGCGTCGGGGCGAAACGACCAGGCGGCGGACATCGCGGCCCTGGCGCTGGGGTTTTCCCCGGGTTGCCAGCAGGCACTGTTCGGGATTGGCCCGCGTCCAGTAGCCCATGCCGGTAAAGAAATCCTTGTCGCAGTAGCCGTCTTCCTGCTTGGCCGAGGCGTTGAGCTTCGCCCAGGTGAAGCCGACGGTCTTGTAGGTGAAACCCCAGGCGCTGATCAGATCAAGTGCGCGGGGCAGGTGGGTATCTGTGGTCCACATGAGCAGCACCGAATCGGGTGCCCCCCAGTCCGCAACGGGAAGCGCTTCCATGTCGGCCTGCGACATGCAGTCGTAATGGGCCTGGGCCCCCCGGCCCTGACCCTTTTTGCTCCAGGTCGAAAAGTTCCAAGGCGGATCGGCATAGATGACCGAATAGGTGCCTGACTTGCGCGGCGCTTCAACACTCATGGTGGCAGGTTATCCCCTGATTTATGCAATCAAGAAAAGCCTGTAACTAATTGAGATTCAACCAATATTCTAATTATTCACAGTTTGAGCAGATGTTGAGGTTCCGAGACTCTCCGCCCCAACATGTCGTGGTCGTCAAGCCAAATCCGGATATCCCAGATCGGCCGCCTGTTGCTCCATTGCATCAATCCGGTCGTAGGTGGAGCGTGGCAGCATCGTAAATCCGACCAGCATCAGCAGCGCGCGCGCCGCCGCAAACTCCGGGTCTGCGACGGCATCGAGAAGGCCCAGTTGCATCGCTTCGACCTCTTCATCGCTGCGCGTGATATTGGTGACATAAGGCAGGTTCGGGGCATGTTGTGTGGTCGTCAGAACGCGTGTTCCAGCGACCGCATCCGGCAAATGACGGCTCCAAAGCGCATGGGTCACACAATCGGACGAACAGACATCTGCCTTACCTTCGGCGACGCTGCGCGCCGAAACCAGATGGCTTCCTGTCTCGATCACCTCGCCGAAGAACCTGCCGTCCCGGGCATGGCGCGCGACACTTGCGCGCAAGGCATTAAATCCCGATTGCGAATCAAACCCGTTGACCGCGACGCGCGTGCCTCTCAGGTCTTTGACCCTCGTGGCATCGCTGTTTTCGTGGACCAGGATAACGCTGCAATAGTCGCAACCCAGACAATGTGGCGCTCCATAGAAGGGGATCGCGACCAGCCTCACCTTGTCGGCAAAGGCGTGGGTCAGGGGATAACCGCAGGTCTGCGACAGGAGGAGGTCCGGCGATGACCAGACCTTGAAGCGGTCACCGAACGCACCGCGGTCGAGAGTATCGGGCACACCGGCAAGACCGCGATGTCGAAACGCTTTGGCAACCGCCTGCCACCAGGCATCAGTCGCATTGCGCAGGGGTTCAAGATCGTACATCGGCAGGCTGGCGACACTCATGTCTGCCTCCCGTACATGCTCTGGTCGATCTGCTCGAGACCATCGGTAATCTCGTACCAGTCCGGTTTGTCACAGGTGTAGATATGGCGAACGAGCTTGAGACCGCTGGGCTGATCGAGCGCGCCTGCCGCGATCGAGATGTAATCGGCAAAGCTGGGTTCCCAGAACAGGCTGGAGCCGCAGGTGCCGCAGAACCCCCGGCGCGCCTTGTCGGACGAACCAAACCAGGTCAGTCCTCGATCCTCGTCGAAGGCAAGCTGTTCGCGGTTGCACGCGCTATAGGCCGCGAAGTTGCCGTGGTAGCGCTGACACTGGCCGCAATGACAGGCGACAACGCCACGCATATCACCGCTTATCTGAAACCGGACAGCGCCGCACAGACAGGCGCCGTGATGAACACTTGGGGTCGTCATGTCAGTCTTCTCCATCGGTGATCTCGTTCAGCAGACGCAAGGCCAGGTCGGGGATCTGCGGCGGTTGAACGATCGCGGAACGAATCAGGGAATCAAAATGGGATGTCAGCAGGCGGATATGGTCCGTGCTGTTGAACACGAAGTAGACTTCGCCGGTGTAGAAGATCGCCCGCAGCGGACCGAATATCGTGAGCGGTGGGGCGTAACGCTCCAGGGCGTCGAACAGGAACCAGCGCACCGTCGGGTAAAGTTCATCTGAAAGCCGGGCGATCTGTTCGAGTTGGGCGTGCCGCTGTTTGACGGGAAGGTCGCGCCAGATCCCTTCGCCACGGGCGAAACCCTCCAGGGCCTGCAGGGAACTGCAGATTTCCATGTCGGTCTCGGGCCGGCGGGTATAGGCAAGGTTTTCTTCAGCCGACCGGTTCGCCAGATCCGCACTCATCCCGGCGCTGGCGGCATATTCGAAGCTGTTGACGGCTTCGGTTTTGAGCAAATCGGGCAAGGTGCTGGGAATGTAGCGAACCTTGTAGCCGGCAGCTTCGGCGTGCCAGTCGCGCAGGCGTTGGTTCGCCGGGTCGACCGCGCCGTCGGCAATCTCCAGCGGTGTGCCGATGATCGCCTCGTCGGCATGTTCCTGTTGGCTCAAACCAAGCAGCCAATCTGTGCTGACCTGGCAGGTCTGTGCGATTGCCGCGACGGTGTCGGCGCGGGGCAGGCGGTCATCGCGGCCGGCCAGAAGTTGGGAAAGGGTCGAGCGGTCGACACCGATGCGACGGGCGAATTCTGCCTGGCGACCGCCGTTCTGTTCGATCAGGGCAGAGAGGCGCTCGCGGAAGGCGCGGATGGTGTTGCGTTTGTCGTAGCGGGCCATACCATTCCAGTTGGTGACTTAAATCACCATATGCCGTTTTTGATGATAAATCGATGCTTTTTGTGCGCAAACCCCCACAGACATGAGGGATATTTGACGGTTGAATGACAGCCTGTCTTGGGGAGGCCTGCGCGCGTATGTCTGCGGTATCAAACGAGATCGATTATCCCGCGCTGTGGCGCCGTTGGGAGTTCCCGACCTGGGGTGTCATCGTCGTCATCTATGGTCTCTGGATCGCCTTGACCCTGGGCCATGCAACTCTGCCGTTCTGGTTCATCATTCCTGCCGGTGCTCTCCTGCTCTGCTGGCATGGCCATCTTCAGCACGAGGTTCTGCACGGTCACCCGACACGCATCAGATGGTTCAACGAGTTGCTGGTCTTCCCGGCTTTGGGCATGTGGTTTCCCTATGGCGTCTACCGCGACAGCCACCTCGCGCACCATGCCGACTGCCACCTGACCTGCCCGATCGATGATCCCGAAAGTTATTATGTGACCCCGGGCCAATGGTCGCGCATGGGCGCGTTTCGCAAGATGCTGCTGCGCTTCAACAACACGGTACTCGGGCGCCTTCTGATCGGTCCCGCTTTGGCGACCTGGCCGCTTTATGGCGGTGCGGTGATCAAGCTGGCCTCGGGCAATCGCAGAGACCTCAAGAGCTGGATTCTCCACATCATGGGTGGCGCTCTGGTGATCGCGTGGCTTGTTGGTGTCGCCGGGTTCCCGCTCTGGGTTTATGCCATCTGCGTCTATTTCGGCGTTTCGCTCATCATGCTGCGCTCCTATGCCGAACACCGCCCGGCGATCGAGGTCGGTCATCGCATCTGCGTCAACATCGCCGAAGCACCGATTGCCCTGCTGTTCCTCAACAACAATCTGCATGCCGTGCATCATTCGATACCGGGTATGGCGTGGTACGCGCTGCCGGCGATCTTTAAGGCCAACCGTGAAACCTTTCTGGCCGACAATGGCGGGTTCCTGTGGAACGGCTACCGTGATGTCTTTCGCCGCCATTTCCTGACGCCCAAGGATGAACCGGTCCATCCGTTGTACGAAGAGATGGCTACGGCCAAAACTCTCGGAGTGGTGGTTCCAGCCGCCTGACGATGATAGCGGCTGTCTGCAAGCCGGGCTACCGTGCGGCCTTCAGTCAGCGTTGAGCGTTACCCCATGTCCCAGTCAGATTCCGAACGCAGCCTCGGCGTGTCCGTGGCGATCCCGACTCTCTTTGTCCTGCTTTGGTCATCGGGCTTCATCGCGGCCAAGACCGGCGTTCAATACAGCGGGCCGCTGACCTTCCTTGCCTTGCGTTTCGCGCTGGTGACTTTCCTGATGCTTGGTGTGGCACTGGCCATGCGGGCACCCTGGCCCAGGACATGGGGTGAAGTCGGCCACTACGCCGTCCTCGGACTCCTGATGCAGGTGGTTTACTTCGGTGCTGCCTGGATTTCGATGTCGAACGGGGTCGGCGCGGGTACCGCTGCGCTGATCGTTTCGATGCAACCGATCCTGACTGCCGTGGTTGCTGGACCCGTGCTGGGTGAAGTGGTCGGCCGGCGTCAATGGGTCGGCCTGGCGATCGGCTTTGTCGGTGTCGGTCTGGTGGTCGAGCAGAAGCTGGTCCATGGCCTGGGCACGCCGATGGGCATCACCTGGTCGTTCATTTCGTTGCTCGGGATCACGGTCGGCACGCTTTATCAAAAGCGCAAGTGTCCCAACATGGACCCCAGGACCGGTGGGCTGGTTCAGTTCATCACGGCTGCCGCGATCCTGACCGTGCTTGCGCTGCTGTTTGAAGAGGGCGATATCGAATGGACCGGTGAGTTCATTGCAGCGCTGTTCTATGTCGCGGTGTTTCTCTCGTTGATATCTATCACCCTGCTCACCGTCATGATCAAACGCGGCCAGGCATCGCGCATGACCAGCCTGTTTTTTCTGGTGCCCCCGATCACGGCCGTCATGGCCTGGGCGATCCTGGGCGAGACCATGACCTGGATGGCGATAGGCGGGCTGGCCTGCGTCGTGCTCGGCGTCGCGCTCGTAGTCCTCCCGCCCAGCGTTTGGATGCGAAAATGAAACTCGACCTGCAGGGTTTCAGCTGGAGCCGTGTGGGATGGGCTGTCGTGACCCTTGCGATCGGCACGCTGGGCGGCGTTGTCTTCGACTTTATCGGGATGCCGGCGGCCTATCTCGCAGGTTCGATGGTGATGGTGGCGCTGGCCGCAGTGGTGCGTGTTCCCGTTGAGCTGCCGCTTCCGCTGCGCAGTCTCGCCTTCGTCGTGCTCGGCGCGATCCTTGGCGCCACCATGGACCGGCGTACGCTGGAATCTCTTCCCGAGTGGCCGGTTTCGATCATCGGGCTTCTCGTCGGCCTTGCCATCCTGATGACCGTGGTGCCGCGGTATCTGCAGCGATTTCACAGGATTGATCAACAGACCGCGCGGATGTGCGCGATCCCCGGTGCACTGGGCTACATCGTCGCTCTTTCGCTTGAACTCGATGTTGATTCCCGTCGCGTCGCCATTCTTCACACCTTGCGGCTTGCCGTGTTGTTGACGTTCATTTCCGCCGTCGTCGCTTTGGCCTATGACATGCAGGATGTCGCCATCGCCAGCGACAAGGCGATCCTCGACTGGTGGACGGCTCTGGGCCTGGTCGCAGCCAGCTTTGCAGTTGTGCCGGTGGCCCAGAAGCTGCGCTTTCCAGCACCGACCTTTATCGCACCGATGTTTCTGGTCGGCGGCCTTTCGATGTCGGGTGTGATCGCCGGCATGCTGCCGACCGATCTGTTATGGCCATCGCTGGTGATCAGCGGTTCGGTCGTTGGAGCACGCTTTGCCGGAACCTCGCTGCGTTATCTCTGGGACAGCACCAAAGCAGGCCTGGGTGGCATCGCATTGGCGATCGGTCTGATGGGGTTGTTGGCCTGGCCTGTGGCCTGGTGGACCCAGATGCCGTTTATCCAGGTCTGGCTGGCCTATGCACCGGGCGGCTTTGATGCGATGCCGGTGCTGGCGTTTTCACTGGGGCTCGATCCGGCCTTTGTTGCGGGCCACCAGCTCATCCGGTTCCTGGCAATCAGTGTGACGATCCCATTCCTGTTCCGCCGGCCTAACGCAAAGCCAGACGCACGATAGGACGAGCAGGCAGGCGCCGTTTCACCTCGACGAAGCCATTGTCGAGAAATGCACCGAGTGAACCAAAGTAGAGTTCCGATTTGCCGGACTTGCCGCAGACCTAGACCGGGTAGGCCTCAAGGGTGGTGACACCCTGTCTGAGTGCATGGTCAACCGCGGCGGCAATCAGGGCACTCATCAATCCCTTGCGACGATATCCCTTGCGCACGACGAAACAGGTCAGGGACCAGACGCTGCAGTCGTCGATCGGAGCGAACGGCTTGGAACGGTTCAGGCGATCGTGCTCTTCACGAGGCGCCATGGCGCACCAGCCGATCGGTACCTCGC
>JABIUG010000153.1 GCA_018700655.1 Rhodospirillaceae bacterium
GGCAAGGCCGGCCTGGTCTCGATCGTGAGGGGCCAGATCGCCGATCCCCACCTTGCCAACAAGGCGCGCGAAGGCCGCGCCGAAGACGTGCGCCCGTGCATCTCGTGCAACCAGCTCTGCATCGGCCGGCGCATGCGCGACTACCACATCTCCTGCCTGATCAATCCCTCGGTCGGGCGCGAGACCGAATGGAACGGCGATCAGCCGCTGGCGAGCGATAATCCGCGTCATGTGCTGGTTGTGGGCGGCGGGCCTGCCGGTCTGGAAACCGCACGGGTTGCGGCCGAGCGTGGCCATCGTGTCACTCTGGTCGAACGTGGTGACGAGTTGGGCGGGCAGTTCAAGCTCGCTGCCGGTCAGCCGGAACGTGGCGAGATCGGCCAGTTCCTGACCTGGTATCAGGTTCAGCTCGAAAAACTTCAGGTCCGTGTGCTGATGCGCACCGAACTGGATGCCGATGCGATCCGTGAGATGGGCGCCGATACGGTTGTGCTCGCGACCGGTTCGGAACCCACGCGCACAGGCTTCCAGCGCATCATGCCCCATATCGACGATCTGCCCGGGGTCGGTCAGGACAATGTCTGCACCGTGCATGATGTGCTCGATGGTTCGGTCGTGCCGGGCAACCGGGTGCTGCTGCTCGACGATATCAACGGCTGGTGGCCGGCTTCGGGCACTGCCCAGCATCTCGCCCTGCAGCGCCATGAGGTTACGGTCGTCACGGCCGCGGAACTGGCCTGTGCCGCGCTCGATGCCAGCCAGGCCGGCGAGACCATGCGCGAGCGTTTCATGAAGACCGGCGTCGAGGTCATGACCGCCACCGCGCTGCTTTCTTGGAACGGCAACACCGCCGAGATGATCAATCTTTATACCGGCGACAAGGAAACGCGCGAGTTCGACTCTCTCGTTCTGGCGACAACCAACACCCCCAACGACCAACTCACCGCCGAACTGGCCGAAGACGCCATCGAAGTCCACGCCATCGGCGACACGGTCTCGTCACGCACCGCCAGCATGGCGTTATATGAGGCCCGGAAGCTGGCGGTGACGCTGTAAGACAGGCCCTCACCCTCCCGCCGCTTTGCGTCGGGTCTCTCCCTCTCCCGCAAGCGGTAGAGGGAGGCTCTTTGTTTGTTCCCTCAGTCGCCGGGCGCTCACTCCGTTCGCTGGGCTTTCGCCGCGTTCGCGGCGGGCACGCCGTCGCGTGCCATCGCCCCCATCCGTTCACAGGTGCACCATGGCGAACATGGCAACCTTCCCCTCTACCGCTTGCGGGAGAGGGGGGGACCCGCGGTGTCAGCCGTGGGAGGGTGAGGGGGTCTTCACCGTCTTCACCTCAGCCGCTTTTCCATGAAGACACTCGGCGGTCCCGGCGGGTAGTCGCCGAAGGCGGCGCGGCGGATGAAACCGGCTGATGCGTAAAGGCCCATGGCTTCGGGCTGTTCGTCGCCGGCTTCGAGCATCAGGGCCGGGATAGCTTCGGCACGGGCCAGCGTCTCAAGTGCGTCGAGCAGGCGGCGGCCGAGTTTGAGGCCACGTGCCTGGGGTGAAACGAACATGCGTTTGATCTCGGCGTAACCGTCGCGCCGAGCCAGTGCGGCGCAGCCCACGGCAACGCTGGTGTGGCGCGCGACGAGAAAGATGATGTCGGGGACCATCAGGTCGGCAACGTCGAGCAGGTAGTTGTTCTCGGGCGGATAAAGCGTTGCCATATAGGCATCGCTCGCCTCGAGCAGGGCGATCACTTCAGGCTGGTCCGGGCTTTCGGGCGCGATCTTGAGAGAGTCTTCGGTCATGGCGCCCCGATAGGGCGCTCAGGCTGCAAGTGCAATGACGAAGGCCAGCGCCGACGCGGTTCCAAGGGCGCTTCTTACGGCGTGGAGCCCACCCCATCTTTCAATCTGGCTTCGCGTGTCAGCATCCGCGTCGGCCGGGTCGATCGCCATCAGCTTGTTGTTGAGCGGCATGATGGCGACGAGTGTGAAGGGCCGTTTGCGAGCAGCAGGATGGCACCGGCGAGCCAGAGCCAGCCACCGATTAGAAAGAAGGCTGCGATACCGAACAGCCCGCCGATCACGGCAAGGGAAGCCTGCATGGCAAAGCCGCGTTTGTAGGACGGCTTCCATTCTCTCAGTAGCGCGCTGTTGTCGAGCAGCAACCTAGCGGGTTGCTCGGCAATGTTGATGTAGATCGCGGCACCGGCAAGGCCGACGCGCAGACAAGTGCCAGAACGCCTGAGATCATTCCGCAGCCATCTTCATGCCGGGATCGTCGAGCGGCACAAAATCCAGGATGTTTGCCTGGAACCAGGTCAGCGCGGTCTCGCCGACAGCAGCCATGGGACCTGCCTTCATCATGGGCGAATGCAACGCCTTCTGCTGCTGTTCGCAGACCCACATGTCCTCGATCTGGAAGTCGAGCGATTCCATGGCATGGCAGCTCAGCGTGTCGATCGAGATGTAGCGTTTGCCGTCGTCCATGATGTAGCCGTGGCCGGAGGTCGAGGAAGGTTTCTTCGGCTTCTTTGCCGGGTCCTGCTGCTCGCGCGGCATCATCCAGGTGCGCAGCTCCAGGTAACACTGCTCGGGCCCGACCGGCACGATGGTGTAGGCCGAGAAGAAGATCGGCGAGGAGAGCACGCCCGAGTTGGGGAAGAACTGGTAGACCACGGGATAGGGTTTGCTGGTGTTGACGCCGGGGATCGGCGTGAAATGGCTGTTCTGGCGGTCATCGCTTTCGGGATTGGCAAAGGTGACCCAGTGACGTCCGACCGCATCCCAGCGCTGGTCCTCGATGTCGGGGCCCATCAGCGTCTTGTCGTGCAGGTAACTCAGGTGATAGCCGTCCATGGCGTTTTCGCAGAACGCCTTCCAGTTCGCGCCGAAGTCGTAACGCACCGGGCGTTTTTCGGAGAGCCCGTCGAGCGAATGGGGCCACATGTGGGTGTCGCGCATACCGCCCAGCCACATCTCGAAATCATCCTGCGGCACCTCCTGGGGGTTGACGAAGATGAGGTCGCCGATCACGCCGATGCTGCCCTTGTGGAGACCAAGCTCCTCCATCTTGAGATCGGGGAAAGCCAGCTCCTTCTTGGGCAGTCCGCGCAGGGAGCCGTCATCCACATTGTAGGTCCAGGCATGATAGGGGCAGACGATGCCGTGGCGGCAGTTGCCGTCCTTCTCGAAGATCGTCGTGCCGCGATGCCTGCAGGTGTTGTGGTATGCCCGGATCGCGCCGTCTTTGGTGCGCACCACAATCATGGCGTAGCGGTTGATCTGCACCGCCTTGTAGTCGCCGGCCTCGGGCAGGTCCTGCACGACACAGGCAAAGGTCCATGACCGGCTGAAGAGCTCCTGATGCTCGCGCTCGAACCATGCGCCCGAGAAATAACATTCCTTGGGCAGCAGCTGCTCGGCACGGGTCGGCTTGGGCGGGATGGTCTGCGGCATCGGTCTTTCCTCGGATCGGACGTTCGTCGTTGGTGGCAAGTTGTAAAGTCTGTATACGATGGCCGATACCCCTGTCATCAAGTGACAGGGGCGCAGGAATCCGAGCTCGAGAGGGAACCATGACCGTCTGGCAGGAAAAACTCGACGCCGGAGAGATCGTGATCCTCGATGGCGCGATCGGCAGTGAACTGGAGAAGAGGGGCGTTGTCATGGATGACGATGCCTGGTGCGGGCGCGCCATGCTTTCCGATCCCGATGTCGTGCGCACTTTGCATGACGACTACATCGCGGCCGGCGCCGATGTGATCACGACCAATACCTTCGGCACCAATCGTTTTGCGCTGGAGCCCGCCGGTCTGAACGACCGCTTCGACGAGATCAACCAATTGGCGGTCGATCTGGCGCGCCAGGCGTGCGACGCGGCCGACCGCGAGGTTGCGGTCGCCGGTTCGATTTCGACGATGCCGGCGCTGGCACATATGGACGATATGCCGTCACCGGCCAGGGCGGCCGATGACTACCGGCGGCTGGCTGATCGACTGGCACAAGCCGGCTGTGACCTCATTCTCTGCGAAATGATGATGACCTCCGGCCATGCCGAAGCCGTGGTCGATGCCGCACGCGGCACGGGACTGCCGGTCTGGATCGGCTTCAGTACGCACCGGCGCAACGGCACGATGCTGACCTATTCCCCGCCCAGGCAGCCGCCGGCGGAAGGCAGTGACGAGGAGCCCAGGGACGTCATGGGCAAGCGCGACTTTCAGGAGTTCGCCGGTTTCGCCCGGCGCATCATGGCCGACGGTCCGGCTGCAGCCGCAGGGATCATGCATTCAGAGGTCGAGGACACCGGTCCCGGCCTCACCGAATTGAAGGTGTCCTGGTCCGGCCCATTGCTGGCCTATGCCCATAGCGGCAGGTTCGCCCCGCCCGAATGGAAGTTTGTCGACGTCATCGAGCCCGATGCCTATGCCGAGGCGGCTGCCGGCTGGGTCGCCGACCATGGCGTGCAGATCGTCGGCGGCTGCTGCGGCCTGGGCCCTGATCAC
>JABIUG010000154.1 GCA_018700655.1 Rhodospirillaceae bacterium
GGGTTCGGGATTCGAGGTTGATGCACGCAGCACGGCAACCGCCAGGTCGGCCTGGCCCGCATCCGGATTGTTGCGATCCAGCGGCACCAGAATCCGGTAACAATCGACCTGCTGGCGGGCGTTGGCGATCACCCAGCATTCCGTCTCCTGGACCTCGACATTGGCGGTCGCGGGCAAGACCCCACACAGGAACACCAGCCCCGCCAAGCCAAGGAGATTTTTCCACATCACTAAGCGGGAACCGTAACCATCGTCCGCCTCCGGGTCGATGAAATCAGGTAGGCGACAATACCCAGATTGATCGCGTTAAAGCCGACACCGATCAGAAACGGCACATCATAAGCGCCCGTCATATCGAAGCCGATGCCGCCGATCCAGCCGCCAATTGCCATGCCGAAGGTGCCGAACATGATGACCACAGCGGTGTAGCGCCCGGCCCACTGCTCGGCCAGGAACTCGCGCACGATCATCGGATAAGTCGGTCCGATCCCGCCGTAGCCAAAACCAAAGACAGCCGCGACCAGATAGATCACGCCGATACCCTCGACAAATGGAAGCATACCCAAAGTCACGGCCTGAATGGTTGAAAAGATAAACAGGGTCTTGAGTGATCCCACGTGCGCGATCAGCAGACCCGACGCAAACGCCCGCGCGACGAAACTACCGGCCAGCAGCATGGAGAGGATCGTGGCTGCCTGCATCGGCGAAATGCCGATATCGGTGGCGTGCGATTTGATATGTGCCAGAGGCAACGACATCGCGATGCAACAGCCGACAATCGCACAGCACAGCAATGCCAACAGCGTGCGGGGCCGGATATGCAGGATCGGTGCGTCCTCATCGACATGTTCGGCGGCGGATCGACCTGACAGACGAACCGACGCCGGGGCCGGGCGACGCAGCAGATACGAGAGCGGAACCATCGTCGCCAGACCGAACAGGCCAAAGAACAAGTAGGTGTCGCGCCAGCCGACACTGCCCAGGCCATACTCAAAGACCGGCGGCCACAGCGCCCCGGCGACACTTTGCCCGCTGGTCACAAGGCCGACCGCCATGCCCCTGTGGCGCGTGAACCAGCGCGTGATGTTGGCGACCAGTGGCGAGAACATCGCCGCATTGCCGAGCATGCCAATGACAACGCCGTAGACGACGATAAGCTGCCAGGCTGACTCAACCAGACTCACCAACACCGCACCGATCCCGATCATGATCGAGCCCAGCAGCGCCGGCTTGCCCATGCCCGCCTTGTCGAGCCACCAGCCCATCAGGATGCCGCCCAGGCCACCACCGATGAACTGCAGCGAATAGGCGGTCGAAGGGATCGTACGCGGCCAGTCGAAACTCGCTGCGATATCCTTCATGGCCACGACAAGCAGGAACAGAGCGCCATTGCCGATCAAGAGCATCAGAAACGATGCGATGACAACGACCCAGGCATAACGCTGATCGTCGAGGGAACGCAGTTTGGCGAGCATGGGGAACCGGTGTTGTTACGCCAACACTCTAGAGCAAGATCATTTAGGGTCTAATTCAGACTGAAGCGTGAATCTTGCGGTCATTCTATGGCTCAGCGGTCAGACCGGTCGCATAAACACCAAAACACTTCGTGATCGATACCGGCTCAATCGGTCCAGGGATTATCCGGCAGGCGTTTGCCGTGGGCACCGGCAATCAGGACATCAAGAAAGAGCTCGTCCTCATCATCATGGAGTGTGTCCATGGTCGCCCCGGCCAGAACATCGGTGCCACCCAGCCAGGCTCCTTCGGCATCATCGTGTTGCAGCATCAGCGACAGCGCATGGCTCAGTTCATAGGTCTGATGGGGCAGGCCTTGTGCCTTGAGCGCCGCCCACAGGCAACGGTCATGCACACCCCACAGGACCATGGCATTGCGCGGCTTGGGAACGTCCTCACCCTTGAGGTCAAAGACCTTCTGGCAGGCCTCAAGCGAGAAGGAAAAGAAGGACCGGCAGGCCAGCGGCCGTACCGGATAGATCGAACACAGGCCATCAACCAGCAACGGACAGGCCAACCGGCGCTCCAGGAGTTCATCACGATCAAGGCCCAGGCCTGCCGTCGCGGCCTGGTGCACTGCGGCAGCCATCCCGCCGCCATGCTCGCGCCCGTGAAGCTCGCGTGCGATCAGCAGAACTTCCGGTGCCGTGACCGAGACCCAGTTGTGGCAACAAAGGGAACAGCCGGCCCGGCACGCAACCGCACGTTCGGGTGGCGAAGCCTGTTGTGAACGCTCAATTCCCACGTGATAGGCCCGTGCAACCGCCGACCCGCGCTCGCAATCACGGTGATGGCCCAGAATCTTCTCGAGCGCGCGGGTATGGGCAAACATTGCCGCGAACGAGAAATCAGGCGGCAGGCCGTTGCGCTGGTATGCCCGCACGGCTTCACGATCACGGCGGCGGCGTTCGTCCCGGTTCATCCCTGGTCTCTAACCGGCTGTCGCGGACAATCAGCCCGGCGCAATACGTTCATAGGGGCGATAATGCGGTTCCCAGAACGTTTCTTCGACGACAGTTTCGATCTCGGCATCGCTGCGCTCGGGCGCAACCCCCTCTCGCACGGCGGCCTTTGCCACGGCGACGGCGATCCGGCGGCTGACCTGGGGAAGGCTCGATACCGGCGGCAAAAGCTGGTCGATGTGACCGTTCAGCGCCGGCGCACAATCGGCCAGCGTCTCGGCCGCAGTCATGAACATCTCGTCGGTGACCCGCGTCGCACCGCTCGCGATGACACCCAGACCAAGGCCCGGGAAGATGTAGGCATTGTTCGACTGGGCGATCTGATGGGAATGCGTGCCCTTGTGTTCGACCGGCGCAAAAGGGCTGCCGGTGGCGATCAGGGCGCGGCCGCCGGTCCACGCTATCAGGTCCTCGGGCACCGCTTCGACACGGCTGGTCGGGTTCGAAAGCGGGAAGATAATGGGCCGGTCCACATGTTTGGCCATGGTGCGCACAACGCTTTCGGAAAAACGGCGCGGCTGCGCACTGACACCGATCAGCGCAGTCGGTTTGAGATGTTCGACCGTGTCGTCAAGCGAGATCGCCTCCCCATCCGACGACCAGGGCATCACCTTGTCCTGAGACTGGAGCAATCGGTTCTGGATCGGCAGCAGACCGGTCATGCCGTCATGCAGAAGACCGACCCGGTCAATCATGTGAAGCCGGCTTCGGGCTTCAGGTTCGTCGAGACCGGCACGAATGAGTGCGGAAACAATCTGTTCGGCGATGCCACAGCCGGCAGACCCGGCGCCAAA
>JABIUG010000155.1 GCA_018700655.1 Rhodospirillaceae bacterium
GAACGACTGCGAGCCCGCGCCAACGGCGCGGGAGCCAAGTTAGCGGAGCGAACGCCCGGCGCATGAGGGAACAAACAAAGAGTCCACGGCATCAGCACTTGTCGTGTAACTTCGCCCCAAGCTCAGAACCAACCGCCGGAGCAAACCACCATGTCGCGCGTGGCTTATGTCAACGGACGTTACCTGCCGCACAGCAAGGCCCATGTGCATATCGATGATCGGGCGCACAACTTCGCCGACGGCGTCTACGAAGTGATTCTGATCGTGGGCGGGCGCATGGTCGATGAAGAAGGCCACATGGTCCGTCTTGCACGCTCGCTGCGTGAACTCGACATGGTGCCGCCGATGTCTGATCGGGCACTGCTCAATGTCATGTATCAAACGGTTGCACGCAACCGGGTCCAAGAGGGTCTGGTTTATCTGCAGATCAACCGCGGAACGTCGCCACGAAACCACGTCTATGACAACGACAAGCTGATCCCCACGGTGGTGTGTACGGCCAAAACCGTTGCCTTGCCCAGCGACCCCGAAAATGTTGCCGGCGTGAAGGTCATCACCCGGCCTGACAACCGTTGGGAACGGGTCGATATCAAGACCGTCTCGCTGTTGCCCAACGCCATGGCCAAGACGGCAGCGATGCGGGAAGGCGCCTATGAGGCGTGGTTTGTCGACAAGGATGGTTTCGTGACCGAATGCACCTCATCCAATGCCTGGATTATCGATCAGGAGGGGCGTCTGGTCACACGCCCGCTTGCAGGGCTCGACATCCTGCCCGGCATCACACGCGATCGGGTCATCAAGCTTGCCAGGGAAAACGACATCGAAGTGGTCGAGCGTGCGTTTTCCGTCGAAGAGGCGCTGGGTGCACGCGAGGCCTTTTTGACGAGCACGACGTCCTTCGTGAAACCGATCACCCAGATTGACGACAGCGTGATCGGCAACGGTCACCCCGGCACGACGACGCGTACGTTGCTGGCGGCCTATCTGGAATTTGCACAGAACATCGCCCTGGAAAACGCCGCCTGAAGCCGGTTTTTTCCGATATGGACAGACGCGAGGCCGTGTGCCCGTCGACACACTCGTGTGGCAATGGCACGCCATGGCACTTGTACCTTGCCTTGATCTGCGACTAGGCTTGTTTTGCGTGAAAGCGCCAACGAACGGCGAGATCGACGGGGAGGTCGGCGGGACCGTTCGAGAAACACAAGAACGGGGGAGGTTGCGTCATGTCGCAGGACAGGTTGCACAACCTGCAGGACACGTTCCTCAATAGCGTCCGCAAGGCAAAGATGCCGGTCACCATCTTTTTGGTGAACGGCGTCAAACTCCAGGGTGTCATCTCCTGGTTCGATAACTTCTGCGTCCTGCTGCGACGAGATGGCCATTCGCAGCTGGTCTACAAACATGCGATCTCGACGGTGATGCCGGCATCTCCGCTGAAGCTCTTCGAGCATGAAGAAGCTGGAGAAGCCGAAGAAGCTCAAGTTTCTAAAGAGGTCGAGGAGACGGTCGACGTCTGAAATGTACGAGACCCGGGCCGCGCCGACGCGGACCCTGGTTCTTTATCCCGTGATGCGCGGCCGGTGGAAACGGCCACGCGACGATGAACGCGCCCTCGAAGAGGCCGTGGCGCTGGCGTACGCGATCGATCTGGAGATCATTTCAGAAGAACTGATCTCCATTCGCCAGCCCAAGCCCGGCACGTTTCTGGGCACAGGGCAAATCAAGGAATTGCACGGCTACATCGAAGCAAACGAGATCGAGCTTGTCTTCATCGACACGACGATCTCGCCGGTCCAGCAGCGCAACCTGGAAAAGGGGCTGGATGCCAAGGTGATCGACCGCACCGGCCTGATCCTCGATATCTTCGGGGCCAGGGCGGCAACGCGCGAAGGTGTGTTGCAGGTCGAGATGGCGGCACTCAGCTATCAACGCAGCCGGCTGGTCAGGAGCTGGACCCATCTGGAACGCCAGCGTGGCGGCCTGGGCGCGGTCGGCGGGCCCGGCGAATCCCAGCTTGAGATCGACCGGCGGCTGATCGACGAACGCCTTGCCAGATTGCGCAAGGAACTCGACAACGTCGTCCATATGCGCGAGCAGCACCGGGGTGCCCGACGCAAGGTGCCTTATCCCATCGTTGCGCTGGTTGGCTACACCAACGCCGGCAAATCAACCCTGTTCAACCGCCTCACCGGCGCGAATGTTTATGCCGATGACAAGGTCTTTGCCACGCTCGATCCGACGATGCGCGGGATTGATCTTCCGTCCGGCCGGCGCGTGATCCTGTCCGACACCGTGGGTTTCATCTCGGATCTGCCGACCACGCTGGTCGCGGCCTTCCGGGCGACGCTCGAAGAGGTGATCGAGGCCGATGTCATGCTCCACGTCCGTGACATGAGCGATCCAGACAGCGCAGCCCAATCCGACGACGTGCTGGCCGTACTCGATGAACTGGGTATCGACGCAGCAGACCGGGGCGATCGCATGATCGAGGTCATGAACAAGATCGACCTGCTCGATGAAGAAGCAAAAACCGTCGTCACCGAGCAGGCCGAACGCCGGGAAGACGCGATCGCGATCTCGGCGATCACCGGCGAAGGCCTCGACGCCTTGCTCGATATCGTCAGCCGTCGCGTCTGGGCGGAACGTCAGGTCGTGGACCTGAAATTGCCGGTCACCGCCGGCGCCGCCATCAGCTTTCTCTACAGCCACGGCGAAGTGCTGGAACGCGAAGACGACGAGACCGAAATCACCCTCAAGGTCGGGATCGAGGAAGTCGATCTGGCGCGTTTCAGGAAGATGGAGCGGGCGACCTAGCCCGACCTCACCATGGGGAACTTCTCCCCCTCGATCCGATCGCCGGTTCTCAGTGTTGCATCCCGATAAGTCTCCAGTGACGGCACGTCCTCATAACGGACATCGTCACCAGTCCAGTTCACCGAAAGGGCCGCGCGGCGCTGGTTGAGGTGGTTGCCCGGTGCTGCGTGGAAGGTGTGGGCGTTCCAGATCAGCATGTCGCCCGGTTCCATGGCCGTCGTCAGGATCACCGCATCGTCGTCGGCATCGATATCGGGGATCGGAGGGCGTTCGCGGCGCAGGTGTTTGTAGTCGTCGGAGGGTTTTTCGAAGTTCGAGGCCTGATAGAGAATTCCCGCTGCGTGCGAACCCTTGTGGAAACGCAGGGCGGTTTCCAGCGGAATGGGATCAAGCGCGGTCCAGCAGTTGATGATCTTGGCGCCGGTCAGGGGGTAATAGGCCTGGTCCTGATGCCAGGGTGTTGCGGCACTGTTGCTGCCGCCTTCCTTGATCAGCAGGAAATCGTAGAACAGCGTCAGACTGGAGGATTCCAGAAACGGCCAGCAGAGATCGGGCAGGGGGCTTTCGAAGATGAAGCGCCGGAACGGCTCGACCTGACGCCAGGCCTGCGAGCTGAATGAAAATCGACCCTTGTCGCCCGCCTTCTGCACGACATCAAGATCGGCGCTGGCACCCGAAAGCGCCAGATCGATGCCTTGTTCGATCACGGCGAGCCATTCCGGGCTGGCAGCCTTGCGCAGGCAGACGACGCCATCACAATGATAGGCAGCGACGGCCTCGCGGATGGCCGCGTCAAACGATGCGATCTCAACCGTCATGTTCGGCCCTTGGCCTCGTTCCACAGCACATCCATTTCTTCGAGCTTGGCATCTTCAGTGGTACGGCCATCACCGGCAAGGCGGTCCTCGACGTGGCGAAAGCGGTGTTCAAACTTGGCGTTGGTTCGGCGTAGGGCGCTTTCGGGATCGACGCCCAGGTGGCGGGCCAGGTTGACGACGGTGAAGAGCAGGTCGCCCGTCTCGTCTTCGAGCCGGTCGTGGCTGCCACCGGTCGCCATCTCGTGTTTGAGCTC
>JABIUG010000156.1 GCA_018700655.1 Rhodospirillaceae bacterium
CATCAGGTTGTCCTTGTTGTGGAGCCGCCCGGCCGTATCGATCAGCAGCAGATCGGCACCTTCGGCCCTGGCGGTTTCAAGCGCGCCATAGGCAAGACCGGCGGCATCGGCGCCCTGTTTGCCTGCAACCACCGTGGAACCGGTGCGGTGGCCCCAGATCTGGAGTTGTTCGATCGCGGCGGCGCGGAAGGTGTCGCCGGCTGCCAGCACGACCTTTCGGCCGGCATCGGTGTGGAGCTTGGCGAGCTTGCCGATTGTCGTGGTCTTGCCGACGCCGTTCACGCCCATCACCAGAACAACATGGGGCTTGCGACTGGGGTCGGGTTCGAAGGGGACGGCCAGGGGTTCGAGAATTTCGGTGATGTCAGCGGCCAGGTCCTCGCGGACCTCCTCATCGGTGACTTCCTTGTCAAACCGGCGTTTGGCGAGCTTGGCAGTGAGCTGCGCGGCTGTGGTGACGCCCAGATCGCCCGCGATCAGGGCTTCTTCGAGTTCCTCAAGCGCAGCCTCATCGAGCTTGCGTTTGGTGAAGATCGCGCCGATCGATTCGGTGAAACGATCCGACGAGCGGTTGAGGCCTGCCCGGAGCCTGGTAAACCAGCCGCCTTCCGACATCAGGCCGCCTCGGCCAGCAGGTTTGTGCCGTCGCAGGCGGTGATGGTGAGGTCCTGCAGGCTTCCGGCGGGCAGGGACGCCGGTGTCGAGACCGGTGCGAAATGTTCGCTGCGGCCCCGGCCCTCGGTCTCGACCAGCACGCTCGCGGTGGCGCCGACACGGGCGTTCATGAATGCAGCTGCAGCGGTTTCACCGGCCGCACGCAAGCGTGCCGCACGCTCCTTGCGCAACGGCTTGGCGACCGGTGGCATGCGGGCGGCAGGCGTTCCCGGCCGTTCGGAATAGGGGAAGACATGGAGCCAGGTCAGGCCACAATCGGTGACATGGTTGAGTGTGTTCTGGAACATCTGGTCTGTCTCGGTCGGGAAACCTGCAATCAGGTCGGCGCCAAATACGGTATCGGGCCGCAGGCGTCGCACGGCTTCGCAGAACGCCACGGCCTGTTCGGGTGTGTGTCGGCGCTTCATGCGTTTGAGAACCATCGCATCCCCGGCCTGCAGTGACAGGTGCAGATGTGGCATCAGGCGGTCTTCCTCGGCGATCGCGCGGAAAAGGGCCTCGTCGGCCTCGGCAATGTCGAGGCTGGTGACGCGCAGGCGCGGCAGGTCGGGCACCAGCTTCAGGATGCGTCGCACCAGGTCGCCCAGCATCGGATGGCCGGGCAGGTCATCGCCCCAAGATGTGATATCGACCCCGGTCAACACGACTTCGCGATAGCCGGTATCAACCAGACCCTGGATTTCACGCACGATTTCGCCTGCAGCGACACTGCGACTGGGCCCCCGGCCATAGGGAATGATGCAGAAGGTGCAGCGGTGATCACAGCCGTTCTGGATCTGTACGAAAGCGCGCACCCGATCCTCGAACCCGGCCAGCATGTGCGAAGCGGTTTCGGTGACTGCGGCGATATCGTTGACGCTGATGCGTTCGCTCGCCGGCGCGGACCAGGTCGCGGCTTCGAGCTTTTCACTGTTGCCGACGATACGGTCGAGTTCGGGCAGGACGGCCCAGGCCTCGGGATCGATCTGCACGGCACAGCCGGTCGCCACGATCCTGGCGTCGGGGTGTTCGCGGCGCAGACGCCGGATGGTCTGGCGCGCCTGGCGTTCGGCCTCGGCGGTGACGGCGCAGGTGTTGATGACAATCGTGTTCTGCGCATCTGCTTCGTTGAGATGGCCGCGGATGACCTCGGTTTCATAGGCATTGAGGCGGCAGCCGAAGGTGACGACGTCACGCATCGCAGGCCGCCAGTTCCGGCGCCAGGGTGCCGGCATAGGCAAGGGCGGTGGGCCCGGCCATCAGGACGTGGCCGTCATCGCGCCATTCCAAATCGAGATTGCCGCCGGGCAGGGCGACAGTGACGCTGCGTTCGGTCAGGCCCGCGCGGACACCCGCGACTGCGATGGCGCAGGCCGCAGAGCCACAAGCCAGGGTCGCGCCTGCACTGCGTTCCCAGACGCGCGCGCGAATTTTGTTGGGTGCTTCAACGGTGCAGAAACTGATGTTGGCGCGTTCGGGCAGCATGGCGCTGTTTTCCAGCGCCGCACCGGTCGTGGCCAGATCGATGGCATCACAGTCGGGCACAAACAGAACGGCATGGGGATTGCCGATATTGACGCAAACCGCCCGAACCGGTGCTTCGCGGCCCAGGTCGACGGAAGTCGTATCGGCTTCCTGTGCCAAAGGAATCTCCCGCCAGCCAAGCCGCGCTCCGCCCATGTCGACAGTGACATGGCCACTGCCGTTCTGCCGACTGGCCAGGATCCCGGCGACGGTCTCGACATCGACCTTTTCACGACCGGTCTCGTCCATCACCAGCCTTGCGACACAACGGGTGGCATTGCCGCAGGCTTCGGCCGCGCTGCCATCGGGATTCCAGATACGCATGAAAACATCGCCGTTTTGCGACGGCTCCATGCGGATGAACTGATCGCAGCCCACGCCAAGCCGGCGGTCCGCGATCAAACGAATCGCGTCCGGCGAGAGCGGGATGTCATGGTCGCGTGCATCGATGATGACGAAATCGTTGCCCAGCCCATGCATCTTCAGGAAGGCGATGCCGTTCATGGCGCGCCTTATATGGTGCCGCCGGGTTGGCGTCCAATGGCCCGACGCTCGACCGAATTGATCGCAGCCTGAAGCTGGGCGTCTGTGGTTTCGAGCCCAAGGTTCTGTGCAAGGCGGGTGATGGTTTCTTCGGGAGCGTCGAGCACATCCTGATAGGCCAGCGTGATGTGGTCGATCTCATGGAGATGGCGTTGCCGATGGTCGAAGATCTGCTGCTGGGGCGAGGCATAGGCCCGGGGCGACATGCCCCACCAGTCCTGGAGCTGGAGCGAAACGATCGATTCCTCCAGAGGTCGCTCAACCGACACTGCGATGACCGGGGCGAACTGTCTGGCCAGAATCGGAATGACCGAACACAGAAGCGGGTGTTTGGCGCCACAGCGTTTTTCCTGAAGCCCCCCATCATCGCGGTGACGCCGGGCCCAGCGGCCGAGCGCCAGCTCGAGATCGTCGATCGCCACCTCAGGTGCACCGGGTTCCTTGAGGCAGACGCTCAGGATCGTTTGCAAGGCCTTGTCTTCAAAGGTCAGGGCCTGGCTTCCTGAAATGACATGCTGCTTGCGTCCCATGTGAACGCCAAGATTCCAGAGCACACCGGCGACACAGCTTGTGCCGCTGCGATAGGGGCCGAGCACGACAATCATCGGTTTTTCGTCGGAAGGCATGGTTTGCTTGCGTTACCCTTGTTCGGAACCTTGGGTCATGTTGATCTCTAATGTGCAAAAGACAAGGACGCCGACGATGACCACACTCAACCGCCTGCCGATTCTCGAGCGCCGCCGTATCCAGGCCGAAGTGGTGAAACCGATCTATGCCGCTCTCAAGGCCGAGGCCGGCGAGGAAACCGCCAAACGTGTGATCGGCAAGGCGATCATCGAAGCCGCGATCGATGAGGGCAAGCTGTTCGCTGACGAACATGGCGGGCCCGGCGGGATGAAGGGGTTTCTGTCGTTCCAGCATCTTTGGGATGCCGATGGTGCGCTCGAGAGCGAAGTGGTGCGCGAATCCGACGACGAATACATCTACAAGGTGACACGCTGTCGCTACGCCGAGATGTACCACGAGATGGGAGTCGGCGAGATCGGCTTTCAACTCTCGTGCAACCGTGATGCCACCTTCATCGAAGGCTACGATCCCCGCATCAAACTGACACGCACCCAGACGATCATGCAGGGCGCCAGTCACTGCGATTTTCACTACAAGATGGACGAATCCGAAGAGAATTGAGCCGTCCCGACCAGGACGCCAGGTGCGTTCTCGCGCCGGGGGCCCTATATGATGCAGCAACACCCGTTGGAATCGATCGGTTACGCCCATGTTCGACAATCTCAGTGACCGCCTTGAAGGCATCTTCGACAAACTCAAGCGCAAGGGTGCGCTCAAAGACGAGGATGTCGGCGCCGCCTTGCGCGAGGTGCGGGTCGCGCTGCTTGAAGCCGATGTCGCGCTGCCGGTGGTCAAGGACTTCATTGATGCCGTACGCGAACGCGCGGTCGGCCAGGAAGTCATGCGCGGCATCAATCCGGGCCAGCAGGTCGTCAAGGTCGTGCACGACCATCTGGTCGAGACGCTGGGTGCCGAGACGACCGATCTCAACCTTGTCGGCAATCCCCCGATCGCGGTGATGATGGTCGGCCTGCAGGGTTCGGGCAAAACGACCTCGACGGCCAAGATCGCGCGCTGGATCCAGGCCCAGGGTGGCGGCAAGAAGGTTCTGATGGCTTCGCTCGACGTGCGTCGTCCGGCGGCCCAGCAGCAGCTTGCCGTGCTGGGCGAGCAGGCCCATGTCGAAACGCTCGATATCGTGATGGGCGAACTGCCGGTCCAGATCGCCAGGCGTGCGATGGATAGGGGGCGCAAGAACGGCTTCGATGTCGTCATGCTCGATACCGCGGGCAGGCTCCATCTCGATGACGAACTGATGGAAGAGGCCGCGGCGGTGCGGGCCGCGACCAACCCCCAGGAAGTCCTGCTCGTGGCTGACGCCATGACCGGCCAGGATGCGGTCAACGTTGCGTCCGCCTTCAAGGAGAAGGTCGGGGTCACCGGCATCATGCTCACCCGCGTCGACGGCGATGCCCGTGGCGGTGCTGCGCTATCGATGCGTGCGGTCACCGGCTGCCCGATCAAGCTGATGGGTGTCGGTGAAAAGCTCGAGGAAATCGAAGCCTTCCATCCCGACCGGATCGCCGGGCGCATCCTGGGCATGGGCGATGTCGTCAGCCTGGTCGAAAAGGCCGCGGCAACGATCGAGGAAGAAGACGCCGAACGATTCCGCAAGAAGTTCGAGAAGGGCCAGAAGTTCGATCTCGACGACATGTGGGTCCAACTCAAGCAGCTGCGCAAGATGGGCGGCATGGACGGCCTGATGGGCCTGCTGCCGGGCGTGGGCAAGGCCAAGAAACAGATGGCCGCGGCCAAGATGGATGACAGCACGCTCAAACGTCAGGAAGCGATCCTGTCGTCGATGACGCCCAAGGAACGCAACGACCCCCGTGTCATTCATGCCAGCCGCAAGCGCCGCATCGCGGCCGGTTCAGGCGTTCAGGTCCAAGACATCAACCGCCTCCTGAAGCAGTATCAGGAGATGAACGGCATGATGAAAAAGATCCGCAAGATGGGCAAGAAAGGCCAGCTCCCGCCGGGCATGGAGATGCCGGGCATGCCGGGAGGCAGCGGTGCCGGCGGCGGCACGCCCAGCCAGGCCGAACTCGAACAGATGGCCCAGGGTCTGAAACTGCCACCGGGCTTCAAGTTCTAGAACTGGGATCCGTCATCCAGGATTGCGCTTTGCTCTTGCAAGAGGTGATTGAACATGCAGATCACGCCTCTGACGCCCACCATCGGCGCCGAACTCTCCGGCATTGACCTCACGCGCCAGCTCGATGACGCCACGGTAGCGGCGATCCGGCAGGCCTTGCTCGATCATCAGGTCATCTTCATGCGTGACCAGCCACTTGATCCCGACGGGCTGGCGGCGTTCGCTGAACGGTTCGGGCCGCTTTATGTCCAGCCCGACGGCTGGTCGCAGTATGTCGTGCCCCATGTCATGACCGTGCACATGGACGGCGACACGAAAGTCCACGCAGGGCCGCAATGGCATAGCGATCTCTCC
>JABIUG010000157.1 GCA_018700655.1 Rhodospirillaceae bacterium
AGCGCTCTATGAAAAGCAGACGTCCGAGAACCTTATCGTCACCCATGGCACCATTGGTGCCAACATGCTGATCCACAAAACCATGGTCAGCCCGGGCGACCGTGTCGTTGCCGTGGTGCCCACTTACCAGCAGCACTATTCCATCCCCGCCAGCATCGGAGCTGATGTGCATCAGCTCTATCTGAAGGAAGAGAACAACTTCCTCCCTGATCTCGAGGAACTGCGTGCTCTGGTCACGCCGGATACGCAGCTTCTGGCGATCAACAACCCGAACAACCCCACGGGCGCTCTGCTGGATCGCGCCATGCTCGAGGAGATTGCCGAGATTGCCCGTGCCGCCGGTGCCTGGATTCTTTGTGACGAAGTCTATCGCGGCCTTGATCAGCACGGTGGTGGTATGACCGCTTCTATGGCTGATATCTATGAAAAGGGCATTTCAACAGCCAGCACTTCCAAGGCATTTTCACTTGCCGGCCTGCGCCTTGGCTGGATCGCGGCACCTGAAGAAATCATCGAGGCCGTCTCGATCCATCGCGATTACGACACCATCGCCGTTGCCCGTATCGACGATCATTTTGCGGCGCTCGCACTCGAAAACCAGGAACGCATCCTCGAAAGGAGCCAGGCCATCACACGGGGCAATCTGTCCGTACTGGCCGAATGGGTCGATAGCGAGCCACGCATCTCCTGGGTCAAGCCAAAGTCGGGAACAACCACCCTGCTCCGCTTTGACGTTGCCATGAACTCACGTGATTTCTGCGTTGCGCTGCTGCAGGAAACAGGTGTGATGTTCACCCCGGGCTCGGCCTTCAACATGGAAGGTTATGTCAGGATTGGTTTTGCCAACACGCCGTCGATCCTGAAAGCGGGACTGGACCGCGTTTCAGCGTTTCTCGCCAAACAACCCTAGTGATTTCGTCACCGGCTGCACGACAGCATTCGAAAGACTACCGATCGAGCAACACCATGGGGCTACCCACATCTACAACACCGATACCTTCATGGGCTAACCAATGAGCTCCTGAGGAGTTCGGTGACCGTTTACTTTTAGTACGGTCGACGTCATCTCGAACAACAGCTTGCGTTGCTCGATTGCCTAGAATGTCACCATATTGACGCAAACATCGACCGGTTCGAGCTCACTGAACTGTCACCGGTTTCAGTCCAGAAGTGTCAGCCTGCGGGTTTCGTACCGCGCAGGTGGCCGGGACGCAGTTCGCCGCATTCGGCCGCTTTCCAGCCGGCATGCCAGACAGCGATGTAGTGGTCTGCCGCATCACCCGTGCGGCGAATGAGTTCTTCGTGCCCCTCGCCTGTCATCAGTTCGTAGTCGGCCTTCATCGCCGCGGTGGCGAACGCATTGCGGTCCGTGGTCGAGATATCAACGAAACCAGCCGTTTCCAGGGCATCGACATAATAGGGCGGTGAATGCATGCCAAAGGAGAGGCCGACGGTATCGATCCAGTGCTGTGCGACCGGACCAGGCACTTCCTCATCGCGCCGCATCCAGTCGCTGGCGACGAACATGCCGCCGGGACGCAGCACACGAAAGACTTCCTTGAACAGGGCGTGCTTGTCTTCGATATGGATCATCGCATCCTTGCTGAAGACGATATCGAAGCTCGCGTCATCAAGTGGAAACGGCCCCGGCTCGACGTGCTGGAATGACATACGGTCCGACAGACCCGCCTGTTCAGCCCGCGCCATGGCGCGATCGATCAGGGGCTGCTCGATATCGATGCCCAGGACATGGCCCGCGCCATAATCCTGTGCCAGAACGACATCACAGCCGCCAACCCCACAGCCGACGTCGAGCACTTCCTTGCCGGAGAGATCAACGCCCTCGAGGAACAACGCAAGCTCGCCCTTGCCGCCCGGTGACATGAAACCATCACCCCAGACCAGTTCCAGCGCGCCGACAAAATCATCGGTGTATTCGTTCTCGTGTTCCTGGTCGCTCACGGCGTCCCTCCATAACCAATTGCAAGACTGAACGCGCCGCGTTGCCAGGCCCACCCTGTTCCACCTGCAATGTTAATCCCAATCTGGAATCAGGCAACGCCGCCTGCCGGTGCCGGGACCAGCCAGTCAGTCAGTCAGACTTCAGGCGGAGGGCTGACCGATTGCCCCCATCGCCACCCTATGAAGATCACGACGGCGCCAATCGCGAACGGCAGCCAGAACCAGAAGAAAAATTCCAAAGTGAACCAATGTATCGATGACTTGGTGCTGCTTGTATTCCATGCAGCCGCCATGGCGTTGAGGTAGAGCCAGACCAGCAAGGCTCCGCCAGATATCACCGCGCCCAACAGCATCAAGAAAATACGCATCTCTGGAAAATCCCTTCTGTTGCCTGCAACGAGGCCGATTCAGTCGGCCTCAGCCTTTGGCCACTATGATCAGGGCCACGGCGATCTGCAGTCGCGCTCGTCACACCCTGCCACATTGGTTTTCACGATTTTATCAGATCCACCCGATCCAGCGACGTGTAGCCTGGGGGAATGCACAGGGCGCGTTGGTCACAGCAATTCTTCACGATTTCCGGCACCTGGTGAGCCTTTCCTTGAACATTGCCTTATGATTGTAGGGCGGAAACGCAAACAGATTGTGTTGCGGTCAGGCCATCTAAAACCGGTCGACGACCAGAGAGGCTCAGGGAGCCGACGGTATGATCATCTTTCCGAAAACGACGTTTGCCTTGGCGTTGGCCTGTGTCCTGGCGTCACCCCTGGCCGCACAGGATGAGGCAATAGATACGCTTACGGGCGACGAAGTCACGGCAGCCATCGCGGGCAGCACATTGCTGGTCACCGTCATGGGGGGCGACCAGTTCCGGGAGTACTTTGCACCCGACGGGTCAATCACCATGACCGGTAACTACGGCGCCTATGACGGCACATGGTGGATTGAAGACGACACGATCTGCATGGAACTTGTCTTTCCGTCGAACGATGACTGCTGGAGCGTTGCCCTGGAGGGCGACGCTATCACCCTGATCGGTGCGGACGGCAGGATCGATTATGAAAAGAAGATCATTACCCGCAGCGATCCTGCAACCGAGTAACGCTCATCGGTTTGACCGATACACATGAGTCCTCAGCCTTCGACCATCATTCCGATAACAATCAGGACCTGATAATCCTGCTTGGCACAGCCATCGACCTCGGGCATCGAACGACCAGGGACCATGGGGAACACTTCGGTGGGCGTCATGTCGGGCGTGCAGGTCTGGCCGCTGCCGGGTGCTGAGTAGAGGGCGGCACGACAGCCCAGATGGGTGACGTCGTAAACGGTTGCGCCGTCCGCCAGGCTCCAGGCCTGCTGACCCGTCTCATCAGCCGGCTCAACCGTCAGGACCGAGGTTGTCACTCGCCCCCCGGTCACGATGTAGTCGCCGGCAGGCAGGGGAAAACTGGGCGCTTCCATGATCAGGCCGTGCTCTTCCAGCCACCAGGCGTCGGGTTCAAACAACCAGCCTGCAGGGGCGACACCGTCGTTGGCGACAAGACCATCGTAGTCGGCGGTCCAGACGCCACGGGGGCCGGGATCGACCTCCCAAAGCCCCCAGGTTGCCGCATCGGTGCCAGAGGTCGCCAGGGAATCGCCCAGGGCGGCAATGTATTGTGTGGGGATCCGCACGGCTGTTGACTCAGCCTGAACCGGGCCAGTGACCAGCAGCACGGCCACAGCGCATCCCAACAGGCATGACAAGAGGCTGCGCAGCCATAGCTTTCTGATCCCGGTGGTCATGTCTTCATCCCTTGAAAAGGTGGATAGCGCCACCTGTCTGTTAGAGCCGAAATGTTAGAGGCCGTTTGGCTGTTGCACCATTCACAGCTTCGTTCTTCAACCGTGCCACCGGTGCAATTCCGAATTCGACTAAAACGTCATCGCGATGCCCAGGGAAACACCGCTCAACTGATCGCCCACCAGGTAACGGGCCATCAATCTGGTTCGATAGACCGGCAACCAAGAGACCGCTTCGGTGTCGAATTCTATGCCTGCGCCGATCTGACCCAGCCAAGGGGTTTGCATGATCGCCTTCTGGTCGCCCAGAAACGAGGATCCGGCCAGTTCGCCGACAGCACGGATCGGACCGCCAAAGGCCTCGTAGCCTGTGGGGACACGCAACCGCGTCCAGAGACCGAGCGTAATCGCCTCGGCGCTGTTTTAGCGGCCTGGGAAGTACCACCGATACTATCCAGCCGGATGTGGGTGTAGCGCAATTCCGCATCGACTTCGTAGTCCTTGCGGTAGAGCTCGTAGTCGAGCATGAGTGCGCCACCATAACCGACCGCGTTAAGGCGACCGTTTTCCAGGAACTCGAGCTCGACGCCGGTCTCGGATGTCAGGAACCGACCCGCCAGAGAAACATCACTTTCGACATGTCCCAATGAAAAATTGGCGATCGGGCGAAGCACGATCTGATCGGTGATCGGAATATCCCAGTCCACCCCGACGGTCCCGGCAACGCTGGTCCAGCGCGGGGCGACGACGGTTGTTCGCGCCCCGTTCGAAAAGACGAAACGCGGATCGTAACGGGCGTAACCGACGAACCCCTCCATATAGAGTGAGAATTCGTCAGAAACGGTGAAGGCGCCGCCAAGCTGACTGGCACTGAAACGGACATCGCCGCCGCCGGCGTCGACATTCATGGAACTGGCCGTCTCGTTGGGGACGACGGAAAAGCTGAGGATCGCGAGCGCCCCTTCAGCCTTTTGCCCGGGGCTGTCACCTTGCGCGGTCAATACACCCTGGGCATGCGCTGGCACGTCGAAACCAGAGCCGCCACGAACAACAGCAGCAAGCCGAACACACGGGCGACCGCGATACACGGTGGCCGGGAGAACGAGGGCTGAAAACGTTCGCTATCGCTCAACAAGACGATGAGCCCAATACATCCGGTTCATCGACAGTTTAACGCACCAACTCGAAACCATAGAAGACGCAGGCCGCAATCACGGCGGTTGCCGGGACGGTGATCACCCATGCGGCAAGTATGGTCGTGACGTGCGAGCGCCGCACAAGCTTGCGATGGCGCAACTCCTCAGGGCCATAGCGGACCGACAATGCGGGATCTTCGGGTTTACAGCGCGTCACCATTTCGCGGCGGCGTTTGCTGTGTTTGGTATAGAACTCCCGGAAGAATCCGACGCCGAAAATCGCACCGACAGCGACATGTGTCGAACTGACAGGCAGACCCAGTCCCGATGCGATGATCACCGTGATCGCCGCAGACAGGGCAACACAATAGGCCCGCATCGGGTTCATCTTGGTGATCTTTGCGCCGACCATGCGGATCAGCTTGGGGCCATAGAGGAAAAGGCCCAGGCTGATGCCAAAGGCGCCGATCACCATGATCCAGATCGGCACGGAAACCTCGCCCGCGACATGGTCGTATTCGATCGTATAGATGATCGCAGCCAGCGGCCCGATGGCGTTGGCGACATCATTGGCACCATGGGCAAAAGACAGCAGGGCTGCAGAACAGATCAGCGGGATATGAAACAGTTTGCGCAGGGATTGGTTGCGATTTTCCATCCCTTCTGACTGTCGGCGGATCACCGGTCGCATCAATGCCCAGGTCGCGACAAAGATGATCAGGCCGAGCAACAGGATCGTGGGCGGATCAGGCTTCCAGACACGCTTCAGGCCTTTCGTTGCCAGGTAACAGCCGAACGCCGCTGCCATAACGCTGACCAGAACCGGGATCCAGCGGCGCGCAGCTGCGATCTTGTCTGGCTGATAGATCAGGTTGATCTTGATGAAGGCCAGAAACATTGCGGCAATGGCACCACCCAGAACCGGCGAGACCACCCAGCTCGCAGCGATGGCTCCCATCGTGTCCCAGTTGACCAGGGCGAAGCCTGCCGCAGCGATACCCGCCCCCATAACGCCGCCGACCACAGCATGGGTGGTCGATACCGGTGCGCCGATTACGGTCGCCAGGTTGACCCAGATGGCGGCAGAGACCAGCGCTGCCATCATCGCCCAGATGAATGTGTCGCTGTCGGCGACCATGCTTGGATCGATGATGCCCTTGGAAATCGTATTGACCACATCACCACCGGCGATCAACGCGCCGGCGCTTTCGAACACGGCGGCGATCACCAACGCACCCACCATGGTCAGTGCGCGCGAACCAACTGCCGGGCCGACATTGTTGGCAACATCGTTGGCGCCGATGTTGAGCGCCATGTAACCGCCCAACACGGCGGCCAGAACAACCAGTGCACCGTCCGATGCCACGCCCGACCACAGCCCGGCGATCAGGCCGCTGACACCCAGGAACAAGATCGCCATGCCATGGCCGACGACGCCGGTGGCCGATTGCCGCACCGCGGCCTGGACGTGAACCAGCTTGGCAAGATCCTTGTCGAGGGTTTGTTTGGCGTCACTCATGATGTTGCGTTCCTGTTGGGAAGTGCATGAGATTCAACTGCTGTGTGCATGTCAGTCTGTTTGTCGGGCCGTGACGATCGGTCAAAGCGCGCAAAGCTGTACCGTCTTCGGCAAGGTGTCGGTTGAGCAATCGGGCCAGATCTGCATCGTCGACCAGCCGAACCGCATCGGCCAAATCACACCAGTGCCGCCGACGGCGCTTGCGTTCCGGCCAGTCTTCGTCCTGGTGACTGACCAGGAGAGGAAAGACAAAGGTTTCGCAGGCGACCGGGTAGCCTCGCCGCATCCGCTTTTCATAACCATAACGCCCGATGCAGTCCTGACCGATGACACCGCCGACACCAGCTTCTTCGGCGGCCTCCCGGGCGGCCGTATCGAAAAGCGACTCATGCTTGCGCGGCCAGCCCTTGGGAATGACCCAGCGCCCTCGCCTGCGGGACGAGACCACCAGGACGCGCAAGCGACCATCTTCATCGTTGAATGGTAAGGCCGCCGCCTGTTGCACGGATTTGAACCCGAAGATCATGCGGCTGCCGCGAATGCTTGTGACAAAGCGATGACACTTTCACGACCAATCCAATGGCAGGTTGATAGACGAGCACCTTGCGCGAGTCACGGACCCGGGCCGCACTGCAACCACTTCGCCGATCTAATTTGTGGACAACGCGCTTTCAGGAGCGTTTCAGCACAGCTGCTTCAAGTTCGGGATGTGAGGGAACGGGCCCTAAAGCCCCAGGGCCGAGAGGTCGAGGTGGCCGTTTTTGGCCGGCGGGCACCAGAAATAGCTGCCGGTCACGGGCCGGGGAAACTCGAACAGCGCATCGACAATGCCGTCGTCCAGACCCGCCATGCGGCGCATCTGGGCGCCAAAGGCGGCATGGCTCTTGCCAAAAGCGACAAACATCAGCCCCTCACCCGAGGCATCGGCCCAGGGCATGGAACGGCGCAGAACAAAGGCTTCGGGCTCGAAGCTCTCCTGGGCCGTGCGTTTGACGTGGGCCGAGACCGGAGCGTCATCGAGCTCTTCGTTATCGGAAAGTCTGCGCCCGATGATGTTGTCCTGCTCGGCCTGGGTGTGCCCGGCGAAACAATCGAGGTCGTGGACCCACTGCTGGACCGCGACGAAACTGCCGCCATCGAGCCCCTTGCCCTTGCCCTGAGCAAAGGCGGCATCGATCGCAGCAGCGCCTTCCGGGTTCTCGGTCCCATCCTCATAACCGGTGAGGTCATGGCCATCCATGTAGCGAAAACACTCGGCCATGTGTTCAGGACGAAACTCCGCGCCGACCAGGGCTTCCAGGGCGCGGGCGCGGTGCATGATCTCGCCCCGGTCCTCGCCGCGCACCCAGATCCAGAGATCCGACTGGGTCGAAGGCACCTCGCAACCGGGCCCGGAGAGATTGGGAAAGGCTTCCAGGCCGATGATCGAGGACCCCAACCCCCGGATGAGCCCTGCGCCCAGTCCAACGACCACGCCGTCATCCATCTGCATACCGCCAAGGGCCGCAAGTGCAGCAGCGGCATCGCCGTCGTAACGCCGGCCAAACTCGAGGTAACGGCTGTGGGATGGCGGAGCGGGCAGGATACCTGGCTGGGCAGTGTTCATCGGGGCAGGCCACAGTAATGGTGGTCCCACCATTCACCGTTTTCGATGAAATCCATCGGAAAACCATCGCTCTCCGAAGCGGTGTGGTTGTTGTGGAGATGCATGGTGGTCGACGGCAGGCCAAAGCCGGTGTGGTTGGCCGGAAGGTCGTTGAAGCGACGGATGAGATACGGCTCGCCATAACGCGCATGAAAGGTCGGCCCCGGAATGAAACCGTCGTAACCCCAGCTCGGGGTTGGCGGTATCTGGGGGTGGTAGGAATGCAGGAACTGCTTTTCGCGCAGCTCGTAAATCTTGACCGGCGGATATTCGTTGTAGAGCTGATGGCGTGCCGGATCGGGCGGCGGATCGAGTGCCGCGCCGTTGATCGGCTGCTTGACTTCGGGGATCTGAAGCGGCGCCAGAAAGGGTGTCGTCGGCGGGCTGGGCCTCACCTCGAGATCCTGAGGCAGGTCATCAGCCATCAGGAGCTGTGCCGCTGCTCCGGACGGCGCCATCGCCGGTATTCCGGCCGCTGCCGCGCCCAATTGCAGAAACGCTCGCCGTTTCATGACTGCTGCAACTCCCTCACCTTCTCCCGTCATCACTCTGGCACGACCAGACGTGCTTGCCATTCACATTCGCGCGCGGCGGTGGGCAGCTTTCCTTCTATCGTCGAACGCGCCTAGGATTATCGGGCAGATCACAAGACAGCCGCACTGGGGGAAACCATGATCCAGACCTATCTTCGCGACCAGCTCGACTGGGACCAGCCGTTCAAGCCGGAAGAATACGCCGATCGTCGCCGGCGCGTGCGCGAGGCGCTGCAGGCCGCCGGGCTCGATGCGATCTACATCACCAACCCGGCCGATCTCACCTGGCTCACCAACTACGACATGATCTGGTACCACCTGACCAACCTGACCGGGCTGCTGGTGCGCGCCGACCGTGACGAGGATGTCTTTTTCGACGGCCCCAGCCACACCACGATCGTCTCGACCACGCCGGAAATCCGCGAGTGCGTTTTCACGCCCTATGACCGGCCCCAGGCCGAGGTGATCGTCGAAGGCATCGCCGCGCGCAGACTGGCAGCCGCCAAAATAGGCGTGCAGCCCTGGGGTTATTCACCCCATGCCACGGTCTCCGATGATTTGCGCGCACGCCTGGAAGCCGGCGGCGCAACGGTCGAAGACCATTCCTTCCTGGTCGAAGAACTGCGTTTCGTGAAGTCGCGCGCCGAAATCGCCGTTGTGCGCAGGACCGCTGCGATCGCCGACAACGCGATGGAGGAAGCACGCGACGCGATTGCCGAAGGCGTGATGGAGACCGAGCTCGAAGGCATCATCATGGCAAGCATGATGAAATCGGGCGGCGGTTACCCCGGCATCCGCACCATGCTGGGTTCGGGTCCACGCGCCGGCACCCACCACAGCCCACCCCAGCATCGGCGCATCCGGCAGGGCGATCTCATCTTTGTCGACTTCTGCGGCTGCCTCCACCGCTACCATGTCAACGTCAACCGGACCTTCAGTCTGGGTGAGCCCGATCCGCGCTGGACGACCCTGATGGACAACTCCGCAGGCTGCGTCGATGCCGTGACGGGTGGCGTCAAGGTCGGTGATCCCCTCTCGAAGGTGCAGGAAGTCGCCGACGCCTATACCGACAAGGTCGGCCTGCGCGATTACGTATGGTTCGTCGGCGGTTATTCGCTGGGCATCGCCATGCCGCCCGACTGGTGCGGCAGCCACTGGGTCGCCCCGCGCGAAAACCTGGGCGACCGCGTCATCACGCCCGGTCAGGTCTTCAACCTGGAAAACCAGTTCGACGTCTGGGAAGACTGGCCCGGCGGCTCCGGCGCTGCCTGGATCGACAGTTTCCTGGTGACCGAAAACGGCCTGGAAGTGCTCTCACGCCTGCCGCGCAATCTCGTGGTGGTGTAGAAAGAACGCCGACAACGTAACGCCATCTTTTGCGGAGAGCATAACTATGACCGTTGATATCTACTGGGGCAGTGGATCGCCTTTTGCCTGGAGCGTCATGCTGGCGCTGGAACTCAAGGGCGTGCCCTACAACAGCCACCTGCTCTCGTTCTCCGATGGCGACCTCAAGACACCGGAGTCTCTCGCCATGAACCCGCGCGGCAAGGTGCCGGTTGTCCGCAATGGCGATTTCACGCTGTCGGAATCCAACGCCATCCTGGCCTGGCTGGAGAAAAAGCAGCCCGCGCCTGCGCTGTTTGGTTCAACCGCCGAGGGAACCGGCGTCATCTGGCGGGCCGTGCTGGAACATGCCGCTTATTTCCAGCACCACACCCACGGCATTTCCGGTGCCGTATTCTACAAAAAAATGGACGAGATGCGCGACGAGGTTCGCGAATCAGCCAAGGCGGTCGGTGAAGAAATGGATCGCTACGAGACTGCCCTGGCTGCCTCCGAATGGCTGGTCGGATCGGCCATGAGTGCAGCCGATATCGTTGCCTACCCCCATTTCGAGCTCTTCTTTCGCCTGATGGCCCGCGACGACGTGAAACCCGAGAAACTGGGCTTCGACAGCGGTTGGGCTGCCTATCCCGCCCTGTCCGCATGGCGCTCACGCATCCAGGCGATCCCCGGCTACGACAATACTTATCCGCCACATTGGAAGTAACGTCCGCTAAAGAAGGGCGGCATGGTCCGATTTCACCGAACGGGCCAACTAAGCCACGTTTTACTCCAGCGTCCTGAACATCCCGGCCAGCAGCTTGGCGCGGGGCACCATCGAGGAATAAAGCACGTGTTCCTCGTGGGTGTGGGCACCATCGCCCATCAGGCCCATGCCGTCGAGGGTGGGGATGCCGAGCGCGCCGGTGAAGTTGCCATCACTGCCGCCGCCTGATGGGCCGTGGCCGGGGTCGAAGCCGATCTCGGCGGCGATGGTTTCGGCCTGCTCATATAGCGCCATGGTGCCTTCGCTGGCTTCGAACAGGGGTCGCACGACGCCGGGTTCGACCGTGACGCTGCAATCGGCGTTGAAGGGCTCGATGACGGCCATGTTGGCGCGGATCTCGTCCAGCGCTTCGGCGAAGGGGGCAACGGCCAGCACCTGGGCGCTGCACTGGATTGGCACGACGTTGACGAAGGTGCCACCTTCGATGGTGCCGACGCTGTAGGTCACGCCGGTCTCTTTGTTGGTCAGATCCTCAATCGCGATGATCTGGCGCGCCATTTCGGCGATCGCGCTGCGCCCCCGGGCGAGCTGGCTGCCGGCGTGAGCGGATTTGCCCGAGACGTGCACAGTGAAACGCAGGAAAGCATAACGGCCTGTCACCAGCCTGCCGGTCTCGCCCTTGGCGGGTTCGGGCACGAGAACGCATTTGTGCGCCCTGGCGACCTCTTCGATCCGCTTCTGGTTCGACGGGCTGCCGACTTCTTCATCCGAAATAAACATGAAGGTCACGGGAAGTTCCGGCGTCTCGCCCGCGCGCAACAACTGACGCAGGGCGTAATAGGCCGTGAACATGCCGCCCTTCATGTCGTAGATACCGGGGCCATAGACCTTGTCGCCCTCACGCCGGAACGGCAGCTGGTCATCAAGCGTGCCGACCATGTGCACCGTGTCGAGATGACCCAGCACGAGCACGCCCGGCCCCTCCTGCCTGCCCGGCACACGGCCCAGCACGATGTCGCCGTAACCGTCCCTGCCCGGCTCGCGCGTGATCTCCGCACCCAGACGCTCCATCGCCTGAACGGCCTTGTCCATCATCAGGTTGACGCCTTCGACATGGACCGTGGGGCTTTCGGTCAAGACCCAGTCGCGGATGCCTTCCAGGATCTCGTCGGCGTCGTATTGGGGCTCGTTGCGGGCAACCATCTTGGCTCCAGACGTGCTTGCGGCGTGGAAACAATGCCGTCATGGTGACCGGCCCAACACCGCGACTCAAGGGTTCCATGCTCGAAACACCCGCCCTCTTCCAACCGCTCGCCCTGCGCGGCGTGACCTTGAAGAACCGTATCGTGGTCTCGCCGATGTGCCAGTACTCGGCGCTCGACGGCCAGATCAACGACTGGCACCGCGGTCATCACACGACCCTGGCACGAGGCGGTGTCGGGCTGGTGATCGTCGAAGCAACCGCGGTTGAAGAACGCGGCAGGATCACCCACGGCGATACCGGCCTGTGGAACGACGACCAGGTTGCCGGCATGGCCGAGATCGCCGCCATCATCGCCCGGCACGGCGCAACACCGGGCATCCAGATCGGCCACGCCGGGCGCAAGGCGAGCGCGCAGCGTCCCTGGGAGGGCAATGTCGCACTGGGCCAAAGCGATGCCGATCGCGGTGACGCGCCCTGGCAGACCGTGGCGCCGACCGCCGAACCCTTCATGGAAGGCTGGCACTGTCCCGATGAACTGAGCGACACCGAGATCGTTGCTTTGGTTGATGCCTTTGCTGCAGCGGCAGCGCGGGCGCACAAGGCCGGCTTTCGTATGCTCGAAATCCACGGTGCCCACGGCTATCTGATCCACAGTTTCCTCTCTCCGATCTCCAACCGGCGCAACGACCGCTGGGGCGGTGACCGCGAGGGCCGCATGGCTTTTGCGCTGGCCGTGACCGAAGCAGTCCGGGGCCAATGGCCCGACGATCTTCCCCTGTTCTTCCGGGTCTCGAGTGTCGATCACGTCGAGGGCGGCTGGCAGATCGAAGATACCATCGCGCTCGCCGTTGTGCTTCATGGCCTGGGGGTCGATGCGATCGATTGTTCTTCCGGGGGCGTGGCCGGCATGGTGACCGCTGCAAGGGTCAAACGCGACCAGGGTTTCCAGGTCGCCTATGCCGAGGCGGTCAAACGCGAGACACCGCTTGCCAGCATGGCGGTCGGCCTAATCCTCGATCCCGGCCATGCCAACGCAATCGTCGCCGAGGGCCGGGCCGATCTCGTCGCCCTGGGTCGTGAACTGCTGCGCAACCCGTTCTGGCCGCTCCAGGCCGCCGAGGCACTGGACTTCGACCCCGATTACGGCCAATGGCCCGACCCCTATGGCTGGTGGCTCGACCGGCGCACAAAGTCAGGCTTCAATCCGCTCTGAGCGTTAATGCACCCCCTCACCCTCCCGCGCCGAAGGCGTAGGAGGGTGAGTGCAGTTGTTTACGCCGCTTCCCAGCTTCGCTGTTCGCCCTCGTAGAGCGGGCCTGGGTTGCCCCACACCGTTGTCCGCCACATGACGCGCCCGACGTTCTGCGCATCGAACCAGGTAGCCGTGTGGATCAGGCAGCGGTTGTCGTAGATCACGAGATCACTGGCATCCCAGTCGTGGGCATAGGTGAAAGCATCGGCGGTGAAGTGGGTCATGAGTTCATAGAGCAGTTTGGCGCCGTCGCCGTGGAGCCCCGGCTCCATGCCGACAAAGGGGCCATGGACCCAATCCATCTGCTCGCGCTCACAGAGATAGAGTGCCTTCTTGCCCGTGACGGGGTGAATGCGCACGACGGGCTGGGGCTGGGGACCATCCCTCTCGTTCAATACCTGGAGCGGTTTGCCAGCTTCGATCTCGTCTTCGCCATAACCCTTGAAAGGCGCAACATGGATGCCCTGCAGTTCATCGGCAATCGCCTTCAGGCGCAGCGGCAGGGCCTCATAGGCCCCGACGCCATCGGCATAGAGCGTCTGGCCCTGGCCCTTGGGCGAGGGCTGGTGGGCGTAGAAGAGCGATACATCGGGCGGTGGACGACGGAAACTCTGGTCGGTGTGCCAGCCGCGGCGTTGGGGGAACTGCACCGGCAGCCCGCCATCAGGCAGACGCGGCGGATCGGGCAGTTCGGGCGGGTCGAAGTTCATCGGCGCCAGGTTGGAAATGCGGATGATCTGCGAGTGCTCGGGATGCAGCAGGTTCGAGCGGTTGCTCGTCTGGGCGTAATCCTCAACCTCGGCGCCAAAGGGGTGCGACAGGCGAACCAGCAGTTCGGCGTGGTCGGAAATCGCGTGTAGACCCCTGATCAGGAGAAAGCCACCATGCGTGTCCATCGCGGCGGGCAACGCTTCGGGCCGGGCCTCGACCGCCTCGACAAATCTGTGCCCGTCATCAACCGCAATCAGTCCGCCAAAGCTCGCGCCGGGCAAGGGTTTGGTGTTGAAGGTTTCACCAGACATCACGCCACCATCCAGCTTCGTTCCTCACCATCATAAAGCGGGCCGGGGTTACCCCAGACCGTCGTGCGCCACATCAGCCGGTCGTGGTTTTCGGCATCGAACCAGGTGGCGCTGTGGATCGTCGAACGGTTGTCATAGATCACCATGTCACCGTCATCCCAATCATGGGCATAGGTGAAGGCATCTGAGGTGTAGTGTTCCATCAGCTCATAAAGCAGCGCCGCACCATCGCCGTGAATTCCTGGTTCCATGCCAACCAGCGGACCTTCGATCCAGTCCATCTGACCGGCCTCGCAGAGATAAAGCGCCTTCGTCCCGGTTTCGGGATGGACCCGGATCACCGGCTGGCGCTGCGGTGCTTCACGCGACTCAAGCTCACGCGGCGTCTTGCCGGCACGCACGTCGTATTCTGCACGCCCGCTGCCCGGCACGATGTGCAGCCCCTCGAGACCCTCGACCGCATCCTTCAAATCTGCGGGCAGATTCTCGTAAGCGCCGATCCCATCGGCGTAGAGCGTCTGGCCCTGCCCTTTGGGTGCCGAATGCACGGCATAAAACAGTGAGATATCGGGTGGCGGGCGACGGAAACTCTGATCGGTGTGCCAGCCGCGCCGGTGGGGGAATTGGATCGGCAGGCCGCCATCCCCGCGTCGCGGCGGATCGGGTTGCGCTGGTGGCATCCGGTTATGGGGCGCCATGTTGGAAAGTACGAGAATCTCGGGAATCCCGGCATGCACCAGATTGGGTTCCGTCGCCGTCAGCCGGTAGTTCTCGACTTCCGACCCGAACAGACGGCTCAGGCGCAGCAGAAGATCGGGTTCCCCTGCAATGCCATGCAGCCCTTTCAGCACCAGCAGTCCGTGTCCGTCGTTCAGCGCCGTCGAGAGACGCCGGGGTTCAGCCTCAGCCGTCGCGACAAACGCCGCCGCACCATCAGTTTTTATCAGGCCGCCAAAGGTTGCGCTGGGCAATGGCTTGACGGCGATCGCGCTCATGATGGTTTGGGCCAATAACGTGTCGCGAGCCAGCCGCCATCGACGGCAATGACCTGGCCGTTGACGTAGCGCGCATCATCCGAACACAGGAAGGCCACGACCCCGGCGATGTCGTCAGGCTGGCCCACACCCATCGGCGTGTTCTTGATCATGGCTTCGTCGTACCAGGGGTCGTTACGGATACGGTCCGCGGTCATGGGGGTGTCGATTACACCCGGTGCTATCGCGTTGACGTTGATCCCCTGTGGCCCGCAATCGGCCGCCATCTGGCGTGTCAGTTGGGCCACGCCCGCCTTGGCCGCGGCATAGGCGGCGGAATCGGGAAAGCCGACCAACCCGAAGACCGAACTGATCTGGACGATCCTGCCGCCAGGTTTGGTGAGATGCGGCAAGGCTGCGCGTGACATGCGAAAGACCGACGAGACGTTCATGTCGATCACGCTGTCCCACTCGTCGTCGTTGGCGGCAGCAACACCGCCGCCACGTCCGGTGATGCCGGCATTGTTGACCAGCATGTCGAGCTTGCCATGGGCCGTGAGTGCCTGGCTGACAATACGTTCGGGCGACGTGCGGTCGGCAACATCAGCGACCATCGCGCGAAAGCTGGAGCCGTAGGCCATCGTCGACGTCTCGGAGAGCTCATGCTCTTTGACATCCACCGCCAGAACCGAGGCGCCTTCCGACGCCAGACGCAATGCCGTCGCCCGACCGATGCCGCCGGCTGCGCCGGTGACAATCACCGACTTTCCGGCAAAGCGGCGTCCGCTCATGCCGCATCGCCCTCTTGTGCCGCCCAGGCTTCGCAGATCTGGTTGCCCGTGGCGAACCAGACGCCGGGGAAGGTCTGCATCCAGGCAATGAACTCACGCAACATGGCAACGCGCGAAGGCCTTCCCGTGACCTGGGGATGCATCACCAGGTCGAACAATCCGCCCCAGGCATAGATTTCGCAGAACTCGTCCTGCCAGATTTCCTTGATCTGGCTGTTGGCAAAAACCGGGCGCGGATTGCGGATCGAAAAGAGCGAATAGATCGCGTCATCCAGGCTCCAGTGCCAGGGAAGCTCGATCAGGCCGCTGGCATGCCGGTAGGGGTTGATGTGGTCCATCATCGAGCTGTCGTACACGAAGCCTTTTTCACTCAACAGGTGGACCATGTTGTCGCTGGTCTCGCCGGCGGGCGATCGGTAGCCCGTGGGCACAACACCGACCGTCGCTTTCAGCGCTTCGAGTCCCTTGTCGAGTTCTTCTTCCTCGGCTTCAGGGTCTTCCGGATCGATCCATTCGTGGAGATAGCTGTGATGGCCGATCTCGTGGCCGCGCTCGACGATCGCCTCGACCCGACCGGTATGATGTTCCGCGGTCCAGCCCGGAACAAAGAAGGTAGCGGGAACATCTGCATCCTCCAGCGTTTCCAGGATTTTCGGCACACCCAGATTGGCGCCGTATTTGCCATGGCTCAGTACGCCCGGGCGTTTCCAGTTTGCACTGTCACGCCCGATCCAGAGAGTTTCGGCGTCAAAATCAAAGGACAGCATCACCGCGCATCGCGCGCCATTCGGCCAGGCGATCTCGGTATCGACAATGGGTGTGGCCATGGTTCCCTCCAGCTAGTGGTTTGAAGACCAGTGCGATCTCGATCGACCGGGTGAACCAATTGGTTGGCCTCCCCTGGTGGTCTCAGACGAAACCGGCCCGGCCATGGAGACGATCCGACAAGCGTGCCCGAAAACGCCGCGCAAAGATTGTCATTTCGTTGCGTGACGAAAGTGCTCGCGACAGGGGAAACTCGAGACAGTGACTGCGAACGACAAGACGCTCGCCCGCATGGATCATGCCCCCTGTGAAGGCCTGCGGGATCAAACACCACAACCGTGCCGGCCTTGCCGGGTACTGCATAGTGGCCATCGGAATCATGGTTTCCCGAAATGTGCCGGGATGTGTTTTCCAGCAACGCATCGATCCTCTTGGCCTCCGCGAGCCGACCTTGATCGTGCAGGCGCCTGGCATGGTTGGAGGCGGCAGCATCCAATTGTTCAAAGACATGCAAGGCATCACGCCGGGCAGCAAAATCGGACAACTCGCTGCTCATCTCCCGCACCAGACCATGCCAGCCTGGAACATATTGGAAGGCGCCATTTTCCGTGGTCGTATCACCCAGATAAATGAAGAACTTCAGACACTTGCCCAGTCCGGGAAAATGATCGACGTGCCAGGGCGTCACCGCTTCTTCGCGAACGGAGTCACGCTGCTGCACGACCCGGTCGCATGCCCAGGACCGCTTGAGATAACCATCGCAAACCTGACGCAGGAACGGAGCGTTGAACGCTGCTTCGATCTCGCCGATGCGTCCCGCGTCTCCTGCGCGTCGCGCTGTCAGCGGAGCGTCATGGACAATGTCGGCCAGCGAATGCTCCGGCTTGCGCGCCCAGCGTGGCGGATCGGATTCCAGATCCGCGACCGTCGCACGCAGCCGCTCAACCTCGGAAGCGTCAAGCCAGTTATCCAGCATCGCCAGGCCATTGGTCCCGAGCGACACCAGCACATCCTGAAGGTCTGCTTTACCAGTCATTCTCAATCGTCATTTCGATCCCGTCACGCATCACAAACATGCGTCGTGCAGTCATGATTCGGAAGTTCGCGCTCAGTTTATCAACGAAGCCGGACGGTTCAAACAATCCGACACCAGGCAAGGTTGCACACAAGTCTCCAAACCCCGGCATTGGCCCATGGTGCGGGGGTGCTGTTACAGTCATGCACGGCCACTGCACGGTGTTGCAGGAGGTTTGGCGATGGGCAACGACAAGGAACGGTTCGGAATTCTGCTGATGCCGGGTTTCCCGATGGCATCGGTTGCTTCGGCTTTGGATGTTCTGGCGCTGGCCAATTACGTCGCCGAAGATGAGCTCTACGCATGGTCGACTCTTTCCCCCGACGGCCAGGACGTCCTCTCGATGAACGGGCTGCGGTCTCTGGTCGATCATGCCCTTACCCACGCTCCGGAATTCGACACGGTGATCGTTTGCTGTGGTTTGGGCGGCCATCGCCACAAGACTCCGGCGGTCCTGAGCTGGTTGCGCGAACGTCACGCGCGCGGCACCAGGGTCGGCGCGACCTCAACCGGAAGCTGGCTCCTGGCCCGTTCCGGCCTGCTGCATGGGCGGCGCTGCACCGTGCACTGGGAAGACCTTGACGCTTTCCGCGAAACCTTTCCCGATCTGCGTGTCACCTCGGAGATCTTCGAGGTCGACGGCCGCATCTTTACCTGTTCGGGTGGCACTTCGATCATCGACCTGATGCTCTCGTTCGTTGCCACACGCCACGGCGCCGATCTGGCGACAGCGGTTTCCGAACAACTCATCCACGGCCCCTATCGTTCCAAGAGCACAAACCAGCGGCCCGGAATCGATGAACGCATCGGCATCACCGACCCGATGCTCGTCAAAGCCGTCGCAACCATGGAGGCTGAACTCCATTCACCCCTGCCCGTCGCGCAGATCGCAAAGATGACCGGCGTTTCGAGCCGCCATCTCGAACGGCTGTTCCGCAAGCATCTGGGACAGACACCCCAGCTCTTTTATCGCGAACTGCGGCTGCGCCAGGCTCGTTCCCTGTTGCGTTCGTCCGATCTTCCGGTATCGGATGTCGCCTACTCGCTGGGCTTCAGCACCCCGTCCTATTTCGCGAAATGTTACTTCGAGCTCTTTGGCCTGCTGCCCCGTGACGAGCGCTCAAGGTTGCCCCTTTTTGAAGTGATCGAATGAAAACGGAACCCGCCAGATGTGACCTTTCAACAGGCTGTCCATTCGGCCCCTTAGAGGGAATCTGATGTTGTCAGGACCGTATCGAGAAACTGCCCGATCGGTCCTCCATTGCCCAACGCGGCAACGCTCTCCTTCACACGGGTCGCGTGTTCCACGCCGAGGAATGGGTCCGCAAGATCATGGAACTTTGTCTCCAGCTCTTCTCTCGTGAGGGGTGTTTCCGGCGAGCCGATCGGGGGCGTGTTATCGGATTCGTAGCGGGTGCCGTCCGCCATCGTGATGACGGCTTTTGAGATACGCTGACCCGTATAGCGCGAGTCCTGCAGCGTGGCTTCGGTCATTTCGACCCGATCAGACAGACGCAGGATATCTGGATCGTTCAGGCCCGTTGTAATTTCTTCGGCTCCCACCTTGCCCTTGACCAGCATGGCTGCAACCGGAAACGGCAGGCTGTACTGCGCCTGTTCCGTGTTCGACGGCCGCGGGTGATTCAGGCAGCACGCCTCGTAGAAGGTGATGATTTCAATATGCTCGACCGCTTCGTGCCTGATGTCATGATCTCGCTGCAAGGATTGCACTGCAGCAATCTGCCCATGCGCCCAACGGCAGACAGGATAGGGTTTGAAGTACTGTTCGTTGATGATCCAACGGCTGCCCAGATCTTGCCAGATCGATTCGACCTCGGGAGCCTCGACGATGATCGCCGGCGCACCAGTAAAGCCTGACCCCGCCAAATAGGCCGATGACACACCGGTCATGGCGCCCCAGCCGGAGCTGTCCTTGACCATGGTCGGGTGCTCGATGCAGCGCATCATCTGACTGCGTGGCCCGTGGTATTCAGCGATACCCATGGCCTCGCGCACCAGACTCTGATCAAGACCGAGCATCCGCGCCACGATGGCGGCGCAGGCGACACCATTCCACGAACCCGACGCGTGATAGTCCGTCGTCGTGCTGTGTTGCGCGACGGCCATCCGTGCGCCCAGCTCGTAACCAATCACGACGAGGTTCAGCAATGCCCGACCGTCAAACGTGGAAGGCATGGTATCGGCGACGGCCAGAATGGCTGGCAACACGGAGACGCCGATGTGACCTTTTGCCGGCGGGTATCCATCATGACCATCAAGGCTGTCGATGGACATGGCGCCGGCCAGGGCCATGCCGACAGGACTGGCCGAGCGACCATCGAACAAAAGCCGCGCCGCGGGGCCGCTTCCAGCACCAAAGTGCCGGACGGCGTGATCTCCGATAATCTTCGTGGCATCGGTGGCGAGCGCGCCTGCCGCAACGCCGAGCAGATCGAAAACACAGTTCTCGGCCATGTTTTGAACCGAGGGCGGCAGGTCATCCCACTTTGTATCGAACATAAAATCGAGAACGTTGGAGGCATGCATGGCCGGTAACCTCAATTGCAATGGATCAGGCAGAATTGGCAGCGCCCGGGATTGCCACGTTTGGTACCATTCCCGGAATCTCGATACTGTATTCTCTACGGAGCGCAGTTCTCAAGCGGCTGACCTGCGAGAAGACGAGTAAGGTCAACAAGCGGCGCAGGCCGCCGGGGTTCAACGCCACCGACACACCGAAAGTGGAGACCGCCAGGCTATGATCCGCAATGCTATTGTTGCCCCAGACGCTCCGGTCGGGGCCGGACCCTATTCACCCGCCGTTCGGGCTGGCGATTTCCTGTTTCTCTCCGGCATCGGCGCTTTGCACGTCGAGACCCACGAGATTATGGGGACCGATGTCATCGAACAGACCCGTCACACCATGACCAACATCATCGCGATCCTGCGTGCTGGCGGCGCCAGCCTCGATAACGTCGTGAAGATGGATGCCTATCTGCAGAACCCCGACGACTACGAAGACTTCAACCGGACCTATGCCGAGTACTTCAGCCCGCCTTACCCGGCCCGAATCACGGTCAGTGCAGGACAGGTCTGGGAGATGCTGGTGAAGATGGATTGCATCGCCTATCTGGGCGACCCCTGATCCGCACCTTGTTCAGGCAGCCGTTGCCGTTTCGTCGCGCGCTTCGGCTTCGCTGACCGCGATCGGCATACGCCGCAGGGTGCGCCGTTCCGACGGATCGAAATCAGTGCGGGCGTGCTGCAGGGCCATGTTGTTCCAGATGAGCACGTCGCCGGGACGCCAGGTATGGCGGTAGCCGATTGTGGGATCGGCGATGTAGCCGGCCAGTTCGTCGATCAACGCGTCGGTCTCGGGCTCGCTCAAATCATCAATCGCGGCCGTGGTTAGGGGGTGCACGAAAAGCACCGTGCCACCGGCCTTGTCGTGCAGCATGAGCGGATGCCAGCAACGCGGCGCATCGGCAGCCGCGTCGCGTTCTAGGCAGCGGCGATTGTAATCGCCGTTGTAATCAAAAAGCTGGAGCGAACGACGGCCCTGGATTCGCGCCTTCAGGTCGGCGGGTAGATTGGCCCAGGCCATCGCGGCGTTGCTGAAGAGTGTTTCACCGCCGCTGCCTGGCACCTCGATGGCGTAGAGACAGATCGCCCGCAGGGGATGGCGAAAGAAAGTGTGATCGGAGTGAAAGTCGAGCACGCCACCGCCCAGGATGCCGTCCTCGCGCGCATTGGAAACGTGGGTGAAGTCGCGCGTCTTCATGAACACACCACGATGCGAGATCGGCCCGAACAACGTGGCAAAGCGCATCTGGGCCGCTTCATCAATCTCCTGGTTGCGCAGCAACAGCAGGTGATGCTGGGAAAATGCCTCACGCAGCTCTGCCACCGTCTCCCGGTCGAGCTGGCGTGAAAGATCGATGCCGTCGACCTCTACTCCCAACGCTGACGACAAAGATGAAAAATTGGGCTCCATGAGCTCTTCCCGGCTTGGCACGATCAAAACGTCGCGCCTATGGTAACGACTTGTGAGTTTGTCTGTCAGCCCCGGAGTGTTTTCCATGGACTTCACCTTCAGCCCGGAACAGATGGCCCTGCAGGGCCGCGCCCGGGTCTTTACCGAGCAATACCTGTTTCCGTTTGAACAGGAAGTTCAGGACACCAACGCACTCAGCGCCGAAAGCAGCAAGACGATCCGGAGCGCCGTGCTCGAAGCCGGGTTCAACGCGGTCAACCATCTGCGCGAAGACGGCGGACAGGAGTATTCGCTGGTCAACCAGTGCCTGGTGTTCGAGGAGTTCGGCAAGGCGACCAATATGTTGGGTCTTCAGCCATGGATGCCGGCCTATTGCCTGCGTTTCGGCACCATGGAACAGCGCGAGCAGTATCTGCGCCCCGCCATCCGCGGCGAAATCCGTGAGGCCTTTCTCGTGACCGAACCGCAATCAGGCTCGGACGCCGGCGGCATCCTGACCAATGCGGTCAAGGACGGCGACCATTATGTCGTCAACGGCCTGAAGTGTTTCGCCAGTGGCAGCGAGAAGGCCGACTACATGCTGCTCCATTGCAATGTCGACGGTGATCCGAAAAAGGCGACGCTGTTCCTGCTCGACAAGGGTATGGATGGATTCGAGATCGTGAAGACACCCAGGGCGCTCTACAACGGGCCCAGCGAACACCCCTGGGTCCAGCTCACCGATCTGCGCGTCCACGAATCGAAAATCCTGGGCGGCATCGGACAGGGCTTCGAGTTGACCAAAGACTGGTTCGTCGAACAGCGCGCCAACATCGCTGCCCGCTGTGTCGGCGTCGCCGTGCGCTGTGCCGAGATTGCCGCAGCCTATACGGAAGAACGCGAGGCGTTTGGGCGCAAGATCCAGGATTTCCAGGGCATCGAATGGAAACTCGCCGACATGGCGGTCGAGATCATGGCGGCCAAGGCCCTGCTCTATCGCTGCGCCAGCGAGTACGACAACGGGCTCGACCGCAAGGCCGCGCACGCCCGCATGAGTGCGGTCAAACTCTTCTGTACCGAGATGGCCTGGCGGATCTGCGACCAGGCACTGCAGATCCAGGGCGGCCACGGCTACATGATGGACAACCCCGTGGCGCGGCATTACACGAGCGTTCGCGCCGAACGGATTGTCGAGGGCACGAGCGAAATCCAGAAGGTGATCATCGGCGGCCAGATAAAGAAACGCGGCATGGGTGTTTATACCGGCCTGATGACGCAACCCAACATGCCGGGAGGAAACACATGACCGACCACATCCTGACCAAAATCAACGACGGCGTCCTGGAAATCAGGATGAACCGCCCCGAGAAGAAAAACGCACTCACCAATGAGATGTACTCGGCGCTGGCCGATGCCCTGCTCGGCGCCGACGAGGATCGCCGGGTCCGGGTCATCTGGATCACCGGCGTGGGCGATGCGTTCACCAGTGGCAACGACGTCAACTCCTTCCTTGAGGGCGCGCGCGACGCCGGTGCAGAGCTGGACGCCAACCGCTTCCTGCCGGCGCTGGTGATCGTCGAGACGCCCCTGATCGCAGCGGTCAACGGCATGGCGATCGGCATCGGTTCGACCATGCTGCTCCACTGCGACATGGTTCATGCCGCCGAAGGCGCGAGCTTCTGTTTTCCGTTCACCAATCTCGGCGTTGTCCCGGAAGCGGCCTCGACCATGGTCCTGCCCCATATCGCGGGACATCAGAAGGCGATGGAACTCTTCCTCATGAGCGAACGCTTCGATGTCGCTACCGCATGCGAAGCAGGCATGATCAACCACGTCTTCTCCAGCGAAGACCTGGAGGCCAAGAGCCTCGCCATCGCCAAACGCCTGGCCCAAAAACCGGCCCGGGCCATGCGCATGACCAAGAGACTGGTGCGCCGCAGTTATCCCGATCTGGTGAAGGCCATGGAAGACGAGTCACCGCTGTTCACCGAGATGATGCACTCGCCCGAGGCCCAGGAAGCATTCAGTGCCTTCCTGGAGAAACGCAAACCGGACTTTTCCCAGTTCAATTGAGAAAGCCCACACTCCCATGATCTACGGTCATGGGGGAGCAAGGGATATGATTGCGAGCGCCGGCATTCTTTGCCCTCTGCCGCTTGCGGGAGAGGGAGGGACCCGACGCGTTAGCGGCGGGAGGGTGAGGGCCTTTGTTTCTGGCGCTCCGGGCGGAAGTATCGAGCGTTGCCGGTCAGCCCCGCCCCCTCACCCTGCTGCGCCTAGGCCCGGCCTCTGGCCGAACCAAGTCTCCACACCCTCTCCCCGTGGGGAGAGGGGATGGTGTCGGTGACCGTCGTTTCAGCGCGAGAGGGTGGGGTTTCAGATAATGCCGTCTTCACGCACGTCCTGCAGGCTTTCACAGAAGGCATCGGCGATGGTGTCGATGTCTTCGGGTGTGTGTTCGGTCGAGATGAAAAAGAGGTGGATGCCAGGCACGATCACGCCTTTGGTCATCAGGTGGACATAAAACTCGCGCTCGGCATCATGATTTTCATCGGTCAGGTCGCGTGAGGTTTTGATGCCGCGCTTGAAGTGCATGTACATGATCGAGCCCGCGTTATTGAGCTCGGCTCCCATCTGGCGCTCCTCGCAGTATTTGTTGACCTTCGCGGCCAGCCGGTCGCCCTGTTCGTTGAGATAGGGATAGACCGTCTCCTTGTTGTCGCGCATGTGGGTCAGGGCAGCGACACCGGCCGCCATCGTGAGCGGATTGCCCGAGAAGGTTCCGCCCAGAAAAACCCCGTCGGGATCGCCCCAGGGTTTGCCCAGCGGCGCCATGATGTCGGCCCGCCCGCTCAACGCACCGATCGGCATGCCGCCGCCCAGCGCCTTGCCCAGGGTTATCAGGTCGGCATCGACATCGAAGAACTCCGTGCCGCCGCCCCAGCCCAGGCGGAAGCCGGTCACGACCTCATCAAGCAGGTAAAGCACGCCGCATTCCCTGCAGACTTCGCGCAGTTCCTTGAGGAATGGCCCGACATCGTCGCGCGGCACGGTGTTCTGCACCGGCTGGACCATGACCATGGCAAGCTCGTCCTTGTGCTTGCGGATCAGGTCGAACGCGGCGGGGTCGTCATAGGGCAGTACCAGCATGGTGTCGTCGCGCACCGATGACGGCACGCCCGAGCCCAGGATCTTGGCATCGGGCGCACTGCGAGGGCTCTCGGGATCGGCCTTGATCAGCGCGTAGTCGTGGGCACCGTGATAACAGCCATCGAACACCGCGACTTTTTCCTTACCGGTATGGGCACGCGCGACGCGCATGCCATACATCGTGGCTTCGGTGCCGGAATTGCAGAACACCGTGCGCTCGGCAGCCGGAAACGCTTCCTTGATCAGTTCG
>JABIUG010000158.1 GCA_018700655.1 Rhodospirillaceae bacterium
AGGTCCATGTGCCACTGCGGGTGGTGGTGTTCATCACGCCCGAAGAAGATGAGCACGCGGGTGTCACCGCAATCGTCAATCCGGTCCTCGACCTGCTGACCGCAGAACGTGTCGAGGGCTGGGAAGGCTGCCTTTCGGTCCCCGGTCTTCAGGGCGTCGTGCCGCGTGCGCCCAAGGTGCGCTATTCCGGTGTGACGCCCGATGGCACCCCGATCGACCGCACGGTCGAGGGATTCCACGCGGTTGTCGTCCAGCATGAGTTTGACCATCTCGACGGCATCCTCTACCCGCAGCGCATGACCAATCTTGGCCAGCTTATCTTTGAATCCGAGGCCCGCTGGCTCCACTCCGAAGCAGAGGACGAAGAAGAATGACTTCGACCAACCGGACGCCCCGGCGCGACGCTGATCGCCGTCGACTGCTCGATGCCACGTTGCCCCACATCGTATTCGACGGCTGGACCCTGGTGGCGATGCGTGCGGGGGCCGAGGACTGCGGCATGCCCCTGGCTGATGTGCGCCGGTTGTTTCCCGGTGGCGGCGATGAATTGCTGGGTTTCTTTGTTTCCGAGGCCGACCGGACGATGGAAGAAGAACTGGTTGGTCGCCATCTCGGCAACATGCGCATTCGTGACCGCATTGCGACGGCGGTGCGCGTGCGCCTGGAACAGCACACCGAGCATCGTGACGCCATACGTCGTGCTCTGGCGCTGCAGGCTTTGCCGCAGAATGGCCCCGGTGGATTGCGGGCGCTTTACCGTACGGTCGATGCCATTTGGTATGCTGCGGGCGACAGCGCGACCGACTTCAATTTCTACACCAAACGCCTGCTGCTTTCGGGCGTTTACATGTCGACCCTGATGTTCTGGCTCGATGACACCTCCGAAGGTGCTGAAGCGAGCTGGGCCTTCCTCGACAGGCGTATCGAAAACGTCATGGGCATCCAGAAACTCAAGGGTCGCGTCGAGCGTTGGTTGCCCAGCCCCGATGAACTTGTCGGCAAGATTCTTGCCCGACGTGGCGCAGGCGGCGCTTCCCCCTTCGGATCCGGCGGCGCGTCGACCTGAGCCGATCGGGCTCTTACGGCTTTCAGCTCTATGACTTCGGAAATACTCTGGTGACGTGGCCCATCTTGCGCCCCGGCCGGGCTTCGGCCTTGCCGTAAAGATGGAGCTTGGCGTTGGGCTCAGCCAGCAAGCTCGCCCAGGCATCGATCCCGTCCCCCAACAGGTTTTCCATGACGGCATCGCTGTGCCGGGAAGGGTCGCCAAGAGGCAATCCCGCGACCGCACGGATGAACTGTTCGAACTGACTTGCGTGGCAGGCATCGATCGTCCAATGGCCCGAGTTGTGGGGCCTGGCGGCGAGTTCGTTGACCAAAAGTTCGCCTGTTGTCGTGACAAACATCTCGACCGCCAGCAGCCCGGCCATGTCGAAGGCATCAGACAGTTTGCAGGCGATCTCCTGCGCGCGTTCGGCAAGCGCCGGTGGGATGGTCGATGGCGCGCGAGTTTCGGCCAGAATGTGGTTTTGATGGACGTTGTCGACGGCATCAAAGCAAGCTGTCGATCCATCAAGGCCGCGCGCCACGATGGCCGAGACTTCCCGCTCGAAGTCGACATACCCTTCCAGGATACCTTCGCCTCCGCCCATGGCGTCCCAGGCATCTTGCGCGGTCAGGTCAGGCCCGATCATCACCTGGCCCTTGCCGTCGTATCCCATTCGTGTGGTTTTCAGGACCGCTGGCCGACCCAGGGCATCGAGCGCGGCGTCGAGTTCATCGGCAGAAGTGACCTGCCTGTATGGTGCCGTGGAAATGCCCAGTGCGTTGATGAAATCCTTCTCGGTCACCCGGTGCTGTGTCGTCTCCAGGCAGCGCCAGTGGGGACGGACCGGTGTGATTGCATCCATCTGCGCGAACGAAGCGGTCGGCAGATTTTCGAATTCATAGGTGATGACATCGACCGATGCAGCAAACCGATCGAGCGCATCGGCATCATCATAGGATGCCACCGTCGCCTTGGCACT